>CADAFY010000148.1 GCA_902787255.1 uncultured Bacteroidia bacterium | reverse complement strand
ACAGATACGGCGTACCCAGAAAGCCTTTGGCGTAGGAAACCAGGCTTGTGCGCACCCTGTCCGCATCCGCCACCTTCTCCGGCATAGCGGTCGACTCCGGCGCAAGCGTGCGAAACTCCGCCTTGCGTAAATCCGCCCCTTGCGCCAGCCACTCCTCTTCGCACATCAGTTCCTCTTTGAGCATCCAGCCCTGACTGCCATCCGGCAGCAACACGGCCGCGAATTTGCCTTTCGTCAGCGGACGAGCATCCTTGCTCCGACAACCGGTCGCTTGTCCATCGGACTGGCCCCCCTTCCCGCATTCGCGGAAAACCACCCGCAGACGGTCGCAGAGCACGACATCACACAGTTGGGCGGCACCCTTGGCCGGCTTTTCCAGCACGCGTGAGATGGGGGCGATGCAGACATATTTCGGAGCAGCCTTGTAGACCTCCATTTCATCCGCCGTCATCGGTACCAGCACCCGGTCCGTACACCAGGCCGTGTAGGGCTGCGGACTCTCGACCTTGCACCAGTAGCGGTCCGTTTCCAAGATTTGAACGACGGTCCCCATCAATTCCTGGGTTTCCAGCGCGGACTCGTAATCCGCCGCCGCCCGCAAGTAGGCTGCCGACACGCCCACTACCGCCTCCCGGACGGATGGCACGCTTTGTGCCTGGGCGGGCTGCATAACATTTTGCGCCTGTGTGAACAAAGCGGACAGCAGCAAAGCCATCCCGCTAAAAAGAGTCTTCCAAGGTACCATAAGCATCCATTTTGGGTGTACTGCGTTCGTTTTCCGGCAGAATGTGACAAATTTACATAATTTTTCCTCTCATTTGAAAAGGATTGGTTATTTTTGCAAGAAATATCGAAACGCTATGGTAAAATCTATGACCGGGTACGGACGGGGCGAAGCCGCCGTGGAGGGAGGAAAACTCATCTTCGAGATCCGTACTTTGAATGCAAAAAACGCGGACATCTCCATCAAGAGTTCGCTGCTGCCGCGAAACAAAGACCTGGAAGTGCGGAAGAAACTGGCCCAAAAACTCGTCCGAGGCACCATCGACCTGTATATCACTTGGGAGCCCGACGACAAAGACGGCGCCAAAGGGCTCAACACGGCTTTGGCAGAACTGTATTACCGTCAGTTGGCATCCCTGGCCCACAATTTGGGAATGGGCGACGCCCATCCTGAAACCTTGCTCGCCGCCGTCCTGCGCCTGCCCGATGTCGTCGACAGCAAGAACCAGGAAATCATCACGGAGGACAACTGGAGCACGGTGGAAGCGGCCATCGACTGCGCCATCGAACACTTGGACGCCTTCCGCCGGAAAGAAGGAGCCATCCTGCGCAACGATGTGACCGAGAAGGTGGAGCGCATCCTCGCAATGGTCGACGAAATCGAACAATACGACCACGAAAGGGTGGCATTCATCCGGGAAGACCTGTTCAAAAAAATCGAAGAACTGAAAATTTCTCTTGACAAGCAACGCTTTGAACAAGAGATGATTTATTATTTGGAGAAACTGGACATCAACGAAGAGAAAGTCCGCCTCCGCCAGCATTGCCGCTACTACCTCGACACCCTGGACAACGAAGAAGCGCCGGGCAAGAAACTGGGTTTCATCGCCCAGGAGATGGGCCGCGAAATCAACACCACCGGCTCCAAAGCCAACCACACGGAGATTCAGAAAATCGTCGTCCGGATGAAAGACGAACTCGAAAAAATCAAAGAACAGAGCCTGAATATCCTGTAAACCCGTTGGTGGCCTGTATGAGAAACACTCCATTCAAAAGGAATGGTTATTTTTGCAAAAATATCTGATGCGCAAACTCTTTCTGGTCGTCCCTTGCTTCAATGAAGCCGAGATGCTTCCGTTGTCCGTACCCCGGATGCTGGAAGCGCTTGACGGCATTGAAGCCGAGTACGGGAATGAACTGGAGACCTCCCTCATCCTGGCCGATGACGGGAGTACGGATGACACGGCGAAAGTCATCGGGGCTTTCCGGGACAGAAGGGTCCGACATCATCTTCTGGCGCATTCCGGTCAGCAAGGGGCCCTTCTCGGCGGCCTCGGCGCCGCCTTGGAGCAAGGGGCGGATGCCGTCATCACCCTCGACGCCGACCTGCAGGACGATCCGGCCGCCATCCCGGAAATGGTCCGCAAATGGCTGCAAGGCAAAGAGGTCGTGTACGGCGTGCGCAAATCCCGAGGCAACGACTCCCCCTTCAAGAAGGCCAGCGCCCGCTTCTTCTATGCGCTGATGCACCTGGCCGACCGCCGCCACATCATCGACCACGCCGAATTCCGACTGATGGACCGTCGCTGCGTGGAAAGACTCTTGGAGACAGCCACGCCCCGGGGCGACCTCATCCGTAATATTGTCCCGACGCTGGGCTTCGGCTCCGACATCGTGTATTACACCCGGAGAGAACGCAGCGCCGGGGAGAGCAAATACAGTTTGCTTAAAATGTTGGCGCTGAGTTGGAAGGGACTCGCTTCGCAAGCGCCTTTCTGGATGCTGCTCACCGGCCTGTTTACCTTCATCGCTTTTTTCCTGACCTCCGTCGACTCCCCCTTGCACGACAATATGGTCGCCCACAACGACTACATCCGTCACGACTCGGCCTGGTACTTTATGGGCGGCAAGGCCTGGATGAACGGACTGATTCCCTATGTTGATTTCGCAGATTCCAAAGGTCCCCTGCTCTGGCTCTTTTATGCGCTGGCCTACCTGCTCTCGCCCCGCTCTTGGATCGGGGTATTCTGGATCAACGCCCTCGCCTATACGGCCACCTCATTCATCCTTTTCCGGGTAAGCCTGCTGCTCACCGGCTCTCCGACAAAATCATTTCTCAACGGCCTTCTGCTGAACGCCGTCTATTTCCTCCCCCTGCTCATTTTCGACGACAAATCGGAAGCCCTCGCCCTCCCCTTCGTGGCGCTGGCCTTGCTGATGGCCTGCCGGTCCCTGTGGGGCAAAGGCGGCAGTTTCTTCGGGTGGGGATTCGCGTTCGGGGCCGTACTTCTCATCAAATACAGCATTGCGGCGATGACGGTCATCTTCCTTGTCGCTATGCTTGTTTCCCTGAAAACCTGGAAATCCTTTTTCAAGGCTGTCGGCGCGACACTGGCCGGCTTTGCCGTCGTCGTCGGACCGATAATGCTCTATTTATTGTGGGTGGGAGCCGCCGATGAATTCATCAACGAATACTTCATCACGACCTTCACGACCATCAACAACATTGTCGGCTCTCACGACAAAGGCGAATTCCTGCGTTATGAGATGATTGGCTATCTGTCTTTGGCGATAGCAGGAGCCATCACAGCCATTTTCGCCCTCGACAAGGCGGAATGGTTCCCGCCTGCAGCGTTGGCCTGGTTTTTACTCTTTCTGTCAAGATATTCCAGGACCTATTATTATATCCCGGTCAACGCCCTGATGGTGTTTACGATGTTCGGGATTCTACGCTGTTTCGACAAAGACTTCGGTTGGAAACGCTTTATTTTCGGGCCGATTCTCCTGGGTGCCATCGTTTTTCTGGGTATATCCAACCAATGGACTTACAAAAATGATTATTTCAACGGGCGCGACAGGAACATCCATCGCGAAAGGGCGAAGGCGTTTATCGAACTCGTCGCCCGCGAGCATCATCCCCGCGTATTATACTGGGGCTGCGGCGACCACGGTTACGGCATCAAAGCCGAAGACCTGCCGGCCTGCAAATATTGGGCGCTTCAGGCGGGATGCACGCAAGCAATGCTCGACAACCAAGAAGACGCCGTCAAGAACCGACTGGCTGACTTTGTATTCGTCAACAGTTATGACTGGGGCCGCCTGAAAAAATTGCAAGAGTACGGGTATCATCCCTGCCCCGAGCCAAGATACGGGACCTATCGGGCATTCAGCAAAAAAGACTATTCCTTGCCGGAAAAGCCCATTGAAAAGAAAGTTATTTAGAGGCTAACGAGCAGGATTGTAATCGTAATACTCCACCACCTTAAACGCCTGCTTCAAGAGATTGCCATAAGCGTCCCTGGCATAAACCGTGGCGGAACCCGTAGCGACCGGCC
>CADAFY010000147.1 GCA_902787255.1 uncultured Bacteroidia bacterium | reverse complement strand
GAAATACGTTTCATTTAGACAAAATGATGAATTCAATATCTATTATAATGTAAAGGTACAAATATTTTTGGGATTGGCAATTTTCTCCCTTTATTTTGCAGAAATCTCAAAAAGTTTTCTACTTTTGGCACGGGATTTTTAACATCCGCCTTCAATGTGCATCTTATATGCGAAATTGAACTGTTATGAACCAAGACGCGAACGCCCTGCTCCAACAAGTAGCCGACCGATACGGAAAGCGGCTTTATTGGCACATCCGGCGTCTGGTCGTGAGCCACGACGATGCGGAGGATGTGCTGCAGGAGACCTTCATCAAGGTGTTCACCAAAGCGGATACCTTCAGGGGAGACGCTTCCTCCCTGCAGGCCTGGTGCTATCGGATAGCGACCAATCAGGCGCTGCAACTGCTCCGGAAAAGGACGCATTTGTTCCAAAGTCTGGATTCGCTCAGCGGAGAATTGACGGAACTTGTGGCGACGGAAAGCGCTCCGGATGCGGACCGGTCGGCCGTTTTGTTCCAGCAGGCCATTATGCAACTCCCCACACAGCAGCGGATTGCTTTCGACCTGCGCTATTATGATGAATTGTCGTACGCGCAAATAGCCGAAATTACGGGCAAGAGCGAGAATACGCTCAAGACCAATTATCACTATGCCGTAGAAAAAATCAAGGAATATTTGAAAGAACACGCAATATGAAAGAGTTCGAAAATATCAATACCCAACTTCCGTACACAGAGAGCGAATCCTATGTGGATGCACTCGTGGAGCGGAGCGCGGAAAAAGCCGGGCAACATAGCCCGGTGGAGTGGAAAATCAGCCGAAAACTGGTTTACTCGGCGCTGGGTGTCGCCATTGCGGCGGCGTTGGTCCTTGCCGTGTTGATTCCGTCCCATAAGAATACAGTCCCGACCGAGGAAAGTCCGATGGAACTGTTCCTGGCTTCCCTTACTGACTCGGAAGCGGCGATGATTGTGGACTGCCCGATAGAAGATATTCCGGAATACTATTAAAATATTAACCCTCAAACATTCAAGAAAATGAAACGATTTTTACTTACCATTCTCATATCCCTGACGGCCTTTTCGGCTTTTGCGCAGGAACCGGAAGCGTCCGTGAATGAACGCTATTTCGAAGCCAAGATTCGGGAATTTGTCTATCAGTTGCGTCTTACCGACGAACAAAAAGCACAGTTCGTTCCGCTCTACAAGCGTTACAACGATGAAATGCGAGCGAGCCTTGGCGAGCCTGAAAGACCGGCTGCACCCCCGGCAACGGCTGAAGACGCGGCCGCTTGGGAGAAAAAGCGCATCAAAAACCAACAGGCAGCCCTGGATATTCGGCTGAAATATGTCGATGAATTTGCGGCGGTGCTCGAACCGAATCAGTTGCTCAGGCTCTTTCACATAGAAGGTCAGATTCTGCAAAAGCAGATGAACCGCAAAGGCAAACACGGTCACGGTCCCTGCCAAGGTCCCGGTCATAACGGGAAAGCCCCCGGCAAGCCCGGCCCGAAGAATCAATGACCTGGCTCTTGATATTAAGAAAATCCCTGGTTTCCATATTCGAAAGCCAGGGGACTTTTGATTAACTAAAACAAGCGCTTAGGCAGGATTTGGTACTTACTTCTGGGCGGATATGCAACCGTATCGGCAAAATAACTTGATTATTTCCCCAGAAACTCCGTGGGCGTAATGCCGGTCACTTTCTTGAAGAGGCGGGTGAAGTGATGCGGGAACTCGAAGCCCAGGAGGTGGGCGGTTTCGCCTATGTTGTGGCCGTTCATCAGGAGGTTCTTGCCCTGTTCAATTACGAAGAAATGGATGTAGCCGATGGCCGTGCCGCCGGTGGATTTGTGAATCACATCGCCCAGGTAGCGGGGTGAGTAGGCCAGTTGCTCCGCGCAGTACTGGACGGAGGGGACGCCGAGGTCCATTTGTTTGCCGTCCAGATAGTATTCCCGCAGCAGGGCGTGGAAACGCTTGAGGATGTCCGATGAGGTCTTGTCTTCCTGAGAGATCTGGCGCTGGTAGATGCGCTGGCAGTATTCCAGGATAAGTCGGATGTATCCCAGGATGACGTTCCTTAGTGCCGGGGAATCATTGTTTTCCTCCAGTTCGTGTCGCAACTGTATTAGGAGCTGGGTGATGCGGCCCCATTCGGCGGGCTCCATTCTCAAGGTCTCGATGGCGAAATAGGAGAAGAAGTGATAGTCTTTCATCCTGGCCTCCAGATCCGTCCCCCGGAGTAGTTCCGGCGAGAAAAGCAATACCCATCCGCTGATATAGAGGTCCTCACCGTTGTCTTCCTTGCCGCCAATCTGGCCCGGCTCCACGGCAATGATGGAGCCATCCGCCACGTCGAACATCTTCATCCCATAGGTGAGATTCTTGGGGAAATTCTTCTGGATGAAGAGACCGTATACGCCGTAATTATTCAGGCTGGAGCGGAATGGCGACACTTCATCGTAGTGAATGACGCTTACCAGTGGGTGCAGTTCCTGTGCTCCCACGAAGCGTGCGTACACATTGGGATTTGTGACGTGCAGAATGTTCTTCGTATTGCTCATAATAGTATAAATTTCTGCAAAAATACACAAAGTTCTGCGATATTGGTAGAAATCTGGCAAAAATCGGTAAAAGAATCTCGGTCAGACCGCCTACCTTTGTACCATCAAACCACAATGATATGACTAAAAAATCTATCTTCAGCATCTTTGCTACATCACTGATGCTGCTTGCGTGCAAATCAAACACTAACGAGAATATGAGCACCCTGAATCTTACCCGGGAATGGGACAAGACTTTCCCTAAGTCCGAACTGGTAAACCACAGTAAGGTAACCTTCCACAATCGCTACGGCATCGAGTTGGCTGCCGATATGTATGTTCCGAAAAACGCGGAAGGTAAGTTGCCCGCCATCGCCGTGACAGGCCCCTTCGGTGCAGTAAAGGAGCAGACAAGCGGCCTCTATGCCCAGCATATGGCTGAACGCGGGTTCCTGACCATTGCCTTCGACCCGTCCTATACCGGTGAGTCCGGCGGTGAGCCCCGCAGGATGGCGTCCCCGGACATCAACACCGAGGACTTCCTGGCAGCAGTGGACTTCCTTTCCACCTGCGACCTGGTCGATCCCGAGCGCATTGGCATCATTGGCATCTGCGGCTTTGGCGGCATGGCCATCAATGCGGCCGCCCTTGACCCGCGCATCAAAGCCACGGTAACGTCCACAATGTACGATATGAGCAAGGTGAACGTGGAGGGCTACTTTGCCAGTGAGGATACGCCCGCACAACGTATGGAGAAGCGCAAAGCCCTGGCAGCCCAGCGCACGAAGGACTATGCCGCAGGTACTTATGAACGTGCCGGTGGTGTTTTAGATCCGCTGCCCGAAGATGCGCCCTGGTTCGTCAAGGACTATCACGCCTACTACAAGACCCCTCGCGGCTATCACGAGCGCAGCGGCAACTCAACCGATGGTTGGAACGTCATCGGCTGCCAGAGTTTCCTGAACCAGCCCCTGTTGGCTTGGGCCGGAGAGATTGAGACTCCCGTGTTGCTCATTCACGGCGAAAAGGCCCACAGCCGCTATTTCAGCGAGTACGCATACGGTCTCCTTACCGGCAGCAACAAAGAACTCCTTATCATTCCCGGCGCCGTCCATACCGACCTCTACGACGACGTGGCCGGCGTGATTCCCTACGACAAGATCGAGAGCTTCTTCAAGACTAATCTGAAATAGCATGATTCGCACATTAGCCATCGGAATCCTGTCCACACTCATTCTTCCGGCTATGCTTGCCTGCGAGAAACTTCCCGCCCCGGTCGTGCCTGATCCGCCTCAAGAGCCTGAGACTATTAAAATAACCATTTCCGGGAAGACGCTTCCCGTGAAGATTGAAGACAACGAAGCCACCAAAGCACTTGTGGCGGCTCTACGTGAGGCTTCCATCACCTATGAGGCCCACGATTACGGGGGATTTGAAAAAGTCGGTGCGCTGGGCCGTTCACTGCCCGCAAGCGATACGCAGATTACCACGCAGGCCGGTGATGTGATTCTCTA
>CADAFY010000146.1 GCA_902787255.1 uncultured Bacteroidia bacterium | reverse complement strand
TCCTTGTGCAGCATACGCGTCAGGTATTCCTCGATTTCCTGTTCGTCATTCCAACTGGAAATCCGCTCTTTCCGGTGCTCGATCATATCGCTCACCTTCAAGTTGGCACCGCCGTGCTTGGGACCCTTCAACGAACCGATGCCGGCCGCAATGGAAGAATAGGTGTCCGTACCGGTGGAAGAAGTCACACGGACCGTGAAGGTGGAGTTGTTACCGCCTCCGTGCTCGGCGTGCAGAATCATCAGCACATCCAAGGTCCGGGCCTCGAGCATCGTGTACTTGGGACCTTTGAGCATATACAAGAAGTTTTCCGCGAACGACAAATCTTCCTTCGCCTCACGGATGTGCAGCGAACGGCCGAAGTCCTTGCGCCGCAACATATTGTAGGCGTACGCGATGATGGTCGGAATCTTGGACACCAGTTCGATGCTCTGGCGCATCAGGTTCTCAATGGACACATCGTCGGGGTTCTCGTCAAAGGTATACATTTCCATCACGCTGCGCGCGAGGATATTCATAATGTTGTTGCCTTCCATCTCGATGATATGCAGGAGGGTATTTTTCTCCAAAGGCATATTCTGGACAAGCATTTTCTTGAAAGTCTCCAACTCGTCGCGGTCGGGCAGGCGGCCGGAAAGCAGCAGGAAGGCCACTTCTTCAAAACCGAAACGCTCTTCCGCCATAATCGCGTGGATGATATCGGACACCTCATAGCCGCGGAAAAAGAGTTTTCCTTCGAGGGGAATGAATTCTTTTTCGGGTGACACTTCATAGCCGACGACATTGCCGATATTGGTCAGACCGACCAGCACGCCGGAGCCGTCCTCGTTGCGCAAACCTCTCTTTACATCCAGTTTCTTGAACAAATCGGGGTCCATCTTGGTGTGCCCCTTCATTTCATCGGAGAGTTTGTAAATCAGGTAATCTTGATGGGTTGTTATCATAATGTACAGTAGTTTCGATTATTTGTTTTGCAAAGCGTTCAGGGCAGAACCGGCACGCAGCCATACAATCTGCTGTTCGTTGTAGGTGTGAACGGCATTAAAGCGGTCCTCGCTGCCGTCGGGATGCTTGACGCACACGGCAATTTTGCTGCCGGGAGCGATGCCCGCGCAGCAAAGGTCGATACGGTCGCCTTCCCGGATTTTGTCGTAGTCGGCACCGTTCTCGAAGGTCAGGGCCAGCACGCCCTGTTTCTTCAAGTTGGTCTCGTGGATGCGGGCGAAACTCTTGGCAAGTATGGCTTTCACGCCCAGGTAACGGGGCTCCATCGCCGCGTGCTCGCGGCTGGAACCTTCGCCGTAGTTGTCTTCCGCGACCACGATGCTGCCTTCGCCGGCAGCCTTGTAGGTACGCGCACTGGCACTGACCGCCATATACTCCCCTTTCACATCATTGAGCACCTCGTTGGTCTTTCCGTTGAAAGCATTGACAGCGCCCATCAGCAGGTTGTCGGAAATATGCTCCAGGTGTCCGCGGAATTTCAACCAGGGACCGGCCATCGAAATGTGGTCCGTGGTGCATTTGCCCTGCGTCTTTATCAAAAGGTGAAGATTGGTAAAGTCTTTTCCGTCCCAAGGCTCGAAGGGCTGCAGTTTCTGCAAGCGCTCGCTTCCCTCGCGGATGATGGGGGCTTCACGGCTCTCGCGCGGCTCTACATAGCCGCCCTCGTCTTTGACAAAACCTTTGAGCGGCAGCGCGTCTCCTGTAGGAACGGGCAGCACGACACCGTTGATGCTGTCTTTCGAAGGGTCGAAGGCCAGACGGCCGGAAAAAGCCAGGGCCACGGCCATTTCGGGAGAAACGATGAATGCGTGGGTATTGGGATTCCCGTCCGCACGCTTGGCAAAATTGCGGTTGAACGAAGTCACGATGGAATTGCGGCGGGTGTTGTCATCCGTGACGCGTTTCCACTGCCCGATGCAGGGACCGCAGGCATTGCACATAATCAAGGCGCCCGCCTGTTTGAACAAGTCAATCAGCCCGTCCCGTTTGGCCGTCTCGAAAATCTGGCGGCTGCCGGGATTGATAATCAGTTTGGCTTTGGGTTTCAGTCCCTTGTCCAGGGCCGCTTTCACCACGCTCGCCGCCCGTGACAAATCCTGGTAAGAAGAGTTGGTGCACTAGTCGATCAGCGCCGTTCCACCGTCTCGGGGAGACCGGTTTCGCTCACCCGGCCGGCCATCTTTTCTGCCGGGCACGCGGCATCCGGCGTGAAGGGGCCGTTGATATAAGGCGTCAGTGTAGATAAGTCTATGTCAATGATTCTGTCATAATACTTTTCGGGTGCGGACAAGACCTCTTGGTCGGCCGCCAGATCCGCTTGGAATTGGTCGGCAGCCTCGGCCCAGGAAGCCCGTCCGGTGGCCTTGAGATAGGTGGCCATTTGTGCGTCATAGGGGAAGACGGAGCAGGTCGCTCCGACCTCGGCGCCCATATTGCAAATCGAGGCTTTTCCCGTGCAGGAAAGAGAGGCGCAACCTTCTCCGAAATACTCGATAATGGCATTGGTACCGCCCTTGACCGTCAGGATGCCGGCTAGTTTGAGAATCACATCTTTGGCGGATGCCCATCCCTGCAGGGCGCCGCTCAGACGCACGCCGATGATTTTGGGCATTTTCAACTCCCATTCCATCCCGGTCATCACGTCCACGGCATCCGCACCGCCGACACCGACGGCAATCATTCCCAGACCGCCCGCATTGGGGGTGTGGGAGTCGGTTCCGACCATCATTCCGCCGGGGAAGGCGAAGTTTTCCAGTACTTCCTGGTGAATGATGCCGGCGCCGGGCTTGAAGAAGCCCAGTCCGTACCGGGCAGCCGCACTGGCCAGGAAATCATAGACTTCTTTATTCGTCTCGCAAGCGGCGGGAAGGTCTTTTTCCGCCCCTTCGAAGGCACAGATCAGATGGTCGCAATGTACCGTGGAAGGCACGCTGACTTTGTCTTTGCCGGCATTCATAAACTGCAACAGGGCCATCTGGGCCGTCGCATCCTGCATCGCCACGCGGTCGGGGCGGAAATCGGCATAACTCACCTGCCGTTCCAAGGGCTTCACCGCATCGGCATCATACAAATGGGCATACAAAATCTTCTCACACAGCGTCATCGGACGGCCCAACACCTGCCGGGCCTTGGCGACGCGCTTCGCATACTGGGCGTAAAATTCTAGCATCGTTTCCATCTTAATCGTTACAAAGCGCCCCTATTGGCGCAATATCCTGCAAATATACGAATTATTCTGATACTATCCCGCATTTATCAAGCAAATCACGACGAGAGATTATTTTTGCGTCCTTTCTTTGGGAAAAAAGGGATTTTTTTCGTACTTTTGCAGGATTTTGGATAATTAGGAATCAGAATAATATGAAAGTACTCAAATTTGGTGGCACTTCCGTAGGAAGCATAGAGAGCCTGAAAAATGTAAAAAAGGTCGTAGAAAGCGTTGGAGAACCGCTTGTCGTGGTCGTTTCCGCCCTCGGTGGCGTGACGGACAAGTTGTTGGAGATGGCCCGCACAGCCGCATCGAAAGACAAGACCTACCAGCAGGCACTGGCCGCCGTCAAAGCCCGTCATTATGAAATGCTCACGACGCTGATTCCCCAGCGTCAGCAGGCCTCGCTGACGGCCAAGATCGACAGTCTGTTCGAAGAATTGAGCAGCCTGCTGGACGGGGTGTACCTGCTTCGCGACTTGAGCGAAAAGACAGAGAACGCCATTGTGAGTTATGGGGAACGCCTGTCCTCCAATATCGTGGCCAACTACATCGAAGGAGCCGTCCGCTACAATTCCCTGGCCTTCTTTAAGACCTTCAAAGACGGACATCGCAATGTGGTGGACAACGCCCTGACCGAGAAACTGATTCTGGAAGCGTTCAAGGATTTCCCCGCCAAGGACCGCATCGTCGTCGTCCCGGGCTTCATTTCCGCCGACCGCGAGAGCGGCGAAATCACCAATCTGGGCCGCGGCGGCAGCGACTATACCGCCAGCATCATCGCCGCCACCCTGAATGCGGAATGCCTGGAAATCTGGACGGATGTGGACGGCTTTATGACCGCCGACCCGCGCATTATTCAGAATTCCTATGTCATTGACAGCCTGAGTTATGAGGAAGCGATGGAACTTTGCAACTTCGGTGCGAAGGTCATCTACACGCCCACCCTCTACCCCGTGTACGCCAAGAACATTCCCATTTACATCAAGAATACCTTCAAGCCCGAAGCCCAAGGCACCGTCATCAAGAAGGAGTGCGACCACAAGGGCCGTGCGATTACGGGTATTTCCTCCATCGGAGGCACTTCGCTGATTACCCTTTCCGGTCCTACGATGGTCGGCGTGGTCGGCGTCAACAGCCTGATTTTCTCCGCGTTGGCCAAGCACCACATCAGCGTGTTCTTCGTCAGCCAGGCATCCTCCGAAGTGAGTATCTCCATCGGCGTGAAGAACGAAGACGCCGCCCTCGCCTGTGAAGTGCTGAGCAAAGTGTTCGCCAAAGAAATCGCCGTGGGCGCCCTCGCTCCCCTCAAATTGGAGAGCAACCTGGCCACCGTCGCCATCGTGGGCGAGAATATGCGCAAAGCCACGGGTATCGCGGGCAAACTCTTCACCACCCTCGGTCGCAACGGCATCAGCATCATCGCCTGCGCCCAGGGAGCGTCCGAGACGAACATTTCCTTCGTGGTCAAGGAAGAGTTTATGCGCAAATCCCTCAATGTCATCCACGACAGTTTCTTCCTGTCCGAATACAAAGAACTCAACCTCTTCCTCTGCGGCATCGGCACCGTGGGCGGCCAACTCCTGCACCAAATTGCCTCCCAGAGCGAGAAACTCAAAAAGGAACGCGGCCTCAAACTCAATGTCGTGGGCATCGCCCGCAGCACGAAGGCCATCTTCGACCGCGAAGGCATCGATTTGCACGCCGACATCCGCAAGAAAATCGCCGAGGAAGGCATTGCCATCGACATTCAGGAACTCAAACGACAGGTCATCGGGATGAACATTTTCAATTCCGTATTTGTGGATTGCACCGCGAGCGCCGAGGTGGCAAGCATCTACGAAGAGTTGTTCAACCACGGGATTTCCGTCGTGACTGCCAACAAAATTGCGGCTTCCAGCGAATATGAGACCTACGCCCGCCTGAAGACGACGGCCCGCCGCAAAGGGGTCAAATTCCTCTTTGAAACCAATTCAACTTCATTTTCAACGCCATTGCCGCCGACACGCCCCTCAGCGAGACCGTTCGCCAGGCCAAGGAGCAGGGCTATTCCGAGCCCGATCCCCGTATCGACCTGTCCGGCAAGGATGTCATCCGTAAACTGGTGATTCTTTCCCGCGAGGCCGGCTACGAAGTCAATCAGGAAGATGTGCAGAAGAGCCTGTTCATTCCCAAGGAGTTCTTCGACTGCACGGAAGAAGAATTCTGGAAACGGCTCCCGTCCCTCGACGCTGAATTCGAGCAGCGGCGCAAGGTGCTGGAAAGCAAGGGATACAAATGGAAATTCGTGGCCAAGATGGACAATGGCGTCTGCAGCGTTTCCTTGCAGGAAGTGGATGCCAGGCATCCTTTCTACAACCTCGAAGGTTCCAACAATATCATTCTGCTCACCACGGAACGCTACCACGATTATCCGATGATGATTCAAGGATACGGCGCCGGAGCCAGCGTGACGGCCGCCGGTGTTTTCGCGGATATTATGAGCATTGCGAATATTTAAATGAAGCATATCATTATCATTGGGGACGGAATGGCCGACAGGCCGATGGCGCAGTTGGGCGGGAAAACCCTGCTGCAATACGCCCGGATTCCTTATATGGATTTACTCGCCCGGAACGGGCGCTGCGGACTGCTGAAGACGGTCCCGGACGATATGCAGCCCGGCAGCGAAGTTGCCAACTCCTCCATTCTGGGCTACGACCAGCACAAGGTATATGAAGGCCGCGGACCTTTGGAGGCCGCCAGCATCGGCATTCCGCTGGAGCCCGGCGATTTCGCCATCCGCTGCAACCTCATCTGCCTGGAGAACGGCTGTATCAAAAACCATTCGGCCGGACACCTGACGACCGAAGAAGGAGATGTGCTGATTCGTTTCCTGCAGGAAAAACTGGGCAGCGAACGCGTTCATTTCCATACGGGCATCCAGTACCGCCACCTGCTGATTATCAAAGGAGGCGACAAGCATATCGAATGCGCTCCGCCGCACGACCATCCGCTGGAACCTTGGAAACCTCTGCTGGTCAAGGCCACGGCACCCGAAGGGAAAGCGACCGCCGACTTGCTGAACGACCTGATTCTTCGTTCGCAAGAGTTGCTCGCTTCGCATCCGCTGAACCTGCAGCGCGTTGCAGAAGGCAAGGACCCCGCGAACAGCATCTGGCCCTGGAGCGGCGGCTATCATCCCGCGATGGCTCCCCTTTCCGCCACCTGGCCGCAGATTCACAGCGGTGCGGTCATTACGGCGGTGGACCTGATCCGGGGCATCGGACGCTATGCCGGCCTGCATGCCATCGATGTAGAAGGCGCCACAGGTCTCTACAATACAAATTATGAGGGGAAGGCGCAAGCGGCCATCGAGGCCTTGCGGCAGGATGATTTCGTCTTTGTCCACGTGGAAGCCAGCGACGAAGCCGGCCACGACGGCAACCTCGAACTCAAACTCAAGACCATCGAAAACCTTGACTCCCGTCTGATCGGCCCCATTTATGAGGCCGTCAAAAATTGGGGCGTTCCCGGCACCGAAGACGCTTCACGCGAACCGGTGGCCATAGCCGTACTCCCCGACCACCCTACCCCGGTCGCGCTCAGGACCCACAGCCGCGAAGCCGTTCCCTTCCTGATTTACGCCCCGGGAATCACGCCTGACAGCGTTCAGGCCTTTGATGAAGATAGTTGCGCCTCCGGCTCCTACGGGCGGCTCGAAGGCGATGGATTTATGAAAGCACTGATGGCATTATGAATTGGTATTCGACAAATGGAAAAGCGCCGCTCGCCTCGTTGAAAAAGGCTGTAGTCAAGGGTTTGGCGGAGGACCGCGGCTTGTATATGCCCTGCACCCTCAAGACCCTTCCCGCCGAGTTTTTCGCGGAAATCGACAAGATGAGTTTTCAGGAGATTGCCTGCACGGTCGCTTCCGCCTTCTTCGGAGAAGATGTCCCGGCGGAGGATTTACGCCGCATCGTGGAGGACACCCTCTCCTTCGACTGCCCCATCGTTCCGGTAGAGGACGGGATTTGCTCCCTGGAACTCTTCCACGGCCCGACGCTGGCCTTCAAGGACGTAGGCGCCCGTTTCATGGCCCGCCTGCTGCAATATTTCACCCGCGGCGAATCGCAGCGCCTCAATGTGCTGGTCGCCACCTCCGGCGATACGGGCAGCGCGGTAGCCAACGGTTTCCTCGGCGTAGAAGGCATCCACGTCTATGTGCTCTACCCCAAAGGCAAGGTCAGCCCCATTCAGGAATGTCAATTCACCACCCTCGGCCAAAACATCACGACGCTGGAAATCGACGGCGTCTTTGACGACTGCCAAGCGCTTGTGAAAAACGCCTTTATGGATGCCGAACTGAATGAAAAGATGAGGCTCACTTCCGCCAACAGCATCAATGTCGCCCGCTTCCTTCCGCAGTCCTTCTACTATTTCTGGGGCTATGCCCAGATGAAGAAACGGGGGCTGGCGGACAACTTGGTCGTCTGCGTGCCGAGCGGCAATTTCGGCAACATCTGTTCGGCTTTGTTCGCGGCAAAGATGGGCTTGCCCATCCAGCGCTTCATCGCGGCCAACAACCGCAACGATGTGTTCTACAACTACCTGCAGACCGGCCGCTACGAGCCCAAAGCAAGCGTACAGACCCTCGCCAACGCGATGGATGTGGGAGACCCCAGCAACTTCGCGCGCGTGTATGAATTATATGGTAAAGACTATGAAGCCATCCGCGGGAACATCAGCGGTGCGGTCGTGAGCGATGAGACCATCCGCAAGACCATCCGCGACTGTTTCCGTCAGACCGGTTACCTGCTCGATCCCCACGGAGCTTGCGGTTACCGTGCCCTCAAAGACGGCCTGCAGCCCGGAGAAACGGGATTTTTCTGCGAAACGGCCCATCCCGCCAAGTTTAAAGATACGGTGGACGGAATCCTCGCAGAGGAAGCAGACCTCCCTTCAAGCGGCCGCATTGGCGCCAGCGCGGAGGTGGCTGACGGCAAAGTGGTGATTCCCGCGCGTCTGGCGGCCTTTATGCAGGGAAAAGCGGAGAAGACTCCCCTGTCCAAAAACTACGAAGAATTTAAAAATTATTTAATACAGCAACGATGAAAGTAGCGATTGTAGGTGCCAGCGGCGCCGTAGGCCAGGAATTTCTGAGAGTTCTGGCAGAAAGAAAATTCCCGATGGATGAACTCGTTCTCTTCGGGTCCTCCCGCAGTGCGGGTCGCAAGTATATGTTCGAAGGCAAGGAGTATGAAGTGAAACTGCTCCAACACAACGACGATTTCAAAGATGTCGACATCGCCTTCACCTCCGCCGGGGCGGGTACCTCCAAAGAATTTGCCGAGACCATCACGAAATACGGCGCCATCATGATTGACAACTCGAGTGCCTTCCGTATGGACGCCGATGTGCCCCTCGTCGTGCCCGAAGCCAATGCCGCCGATGCCCTCGTGCGTCCCCGCGGCATCATCGCCAACCCCAACTGCACGACCATCCAGATGGTGGTCGCCCTGATGGCGATTGAGAAAATTTCCCACATCAAACGCGTCCACGCCTCCACCTACCAGGCCGCCAGCGGCGCCGGTGCCCAGGCGATGGCCGAACTCTTCGAGCAATACCGCCAGGTTCTCGCCGGAGAGCCCGTCAAAGTGGAGAAATTCGCCTACCAACTCGCCTTCAACCTCATTCCCCAGATTGACGTGTTCACCGAGAACGGCTACACCAAGGAGGAAATGAAGATGTACAACGAGACCAAGAAAATTATGCACAGCGACATCCTCGTGAGCGCCACCTGCGTTCGCGTTCCCGCCCTCCGCAACCACTCCCAGAGCCTCTGGGTGGAGACGGAGCAGCCCGTGAGCGTGGAGCAGGCCCGCGAAGCGTTTGCCAAGGGAGAAGGCCTCGTGCTGATGGACAACCCCGAGAAGAAGGAATATCCGATGCCCCTCTTCCTCGAAGGCAAGGACCCCGTCTATGTGGGCCGCATCCGCAAGGACCTCACCAACGACAACGCCCTGGTGTTCTGGATTGTCGGCGACCAGATCAAGAAAGGCGCCGCCCTCAATG
>CADAFY010000145.1 GCA_902787255.1 uncultured Bacteroidia bacterium | reverse complement strand
CCGCTCCGGCTCCTGTACTGGAATATCCAGAACGGGATGTGGGCGGGGCAGGAGGACAATTACACCGCCTTCGTATCGTGGGTGAAGGAGCGCAGGCCGGACATCTGTGTGTGGTGTGAAGCCCAGACCATTTACAAGACAGGCACCGACATAAAAATACCGGAGGAAGACCGTTATCTGGTGGGAGGATGGAAGAAACTCGCCCGCCGTTACGGCCACAGGTATATATATGTCGGAGCGCATTGCGACAGTTATCCCCAGGTGATAACCTCGCGTTATCCAATCAAAAACGTCGCCCGTATAACAGGCTCGGCACCCGATTCGCTCGTGGTTCACGGAGCTGGCTGGGCCCGTTTAAAAGTCCGCGGTAAAACACTCAACATAGTTACGTTGCACTCGAGTCCTCTGGCTTGTGATTTCCGGCTCAAGCATGCTTCCAAGGCAGAGCAGAAGGCCGACGCAGCCCGCAACGGAGGCGACCGCTACCGCCGCATGGAAATGGAAGTCATCTGCCGGAACACGGTCCTCTCGGAACCAGCGGCCTCCGAAGAATACTGGCTGATGATGGGAGACTTCAATGCCGTCTCCCGCCGCGACAACGCCTTCTACTGCTACCCTGAGGACGACCTGCGCTTTCTCGCCCACGACTATATTCTCGACAATACCCCGTACCTTGACGTGGTGAAAGAAAAACACCCGGACGCTTTCTTCCGTTCCGCCCAGAGCAACACCCGCATCGACTTCGTTTACGCCACCCCGGCGCTTATGGACAGGGTGATCGGCGCAGACATCATTGAAGATACATATACTACGCCTGTGCGCAGTTCAGAGGTGCACGGCTTTTTCCTCCCGTCGGACCACCTGCCCATCCTGATAGATTTCTCTTTATGAAAAAACTCTGTTTTGTAAAAACATTTGCGATTCTTACAATGACGGCGTTAGTAGGAGCCGCCTGCCGGAAGCAAGAATCGGGAACAACTCCTGGCGGTGAGCAGTCGGAGATTGAGAATGTCTCAGCCGACAGTCTCAAGGCTGTTTTCGCAGAACCGGTGAGCAAGACAGCCTTCGTCGGCCCGGTGTATTCCTGGATGACGGACGACCGCATCCGGGTGGCAGCAGCCGAGGAAGGCACCATCGACTTCAAGTATTCAGGGATGCCGTCGGCAGGAGAGGTTACCTTTGTGAAAAATGAGTCTACTGCGAAAACGGTTCTGTTCGGCGCTGAAGGATTTGCCATATATCCTTCGCTTGCCGAGGAGAATTGCATTGTGGATGCGGGTACTATGACATTGAACCTCAAGAACCGTTACGACTGGTCAGAGGGTAATCTCGAGGCCCCGATGATTGCAAAAGTCCTTTCCGGAACGCCTCTCAGTTTTACCAATATGTGCGGCCTGCTCAAGGTTGTTTACACCAACATTCCTTCCGATGCCGCGAGCCTCGTTGTCGTGACGCCGGGCTACGAAACCACCAGTTCCCTGCAGGTTGTCGGCTGGAACGGCGCGTTCGAATCGGACACTCCATACCTGCAGGCGAGGTCTGGCGGAGACGGGGAAATAAACATATCGTTCCCTCCCGGTTCTTCATCGGAGAAAACCTTCTATATCCCGTTGCCCGTGGGGCCCGGAGCGTCACATCTGTATCCGAAAATCAGGCTGTATCTTGCAACCTTAGAGGGAGAACTCATCCCGGGAACGCTACGAACGGCGACAAACCTTCAAATTGAACGCACAGCAATCAAGCCTATGCCGGAAGTTCCTGTTCCAAGTCCGTATTCCGTAACGACGCTGTTCGGGCAGAAAGGCCGCAATACGGCTGCTGGCTCTAAAACCGGGGGAGATTACTCAAACGTGGTGATGGGCTGCCCTCGCGGTCTTGGCTGGATAAATCCCGGCCATACGGCATTCATTCTCGACCAGAACCAGAGCGTGCGTATCTGGAATCTCGATTCCAAAACGGTTTCCGAGCCACAAACCTATGAGAGTTCGTCCTATGTCCCGTGGTACGGCACTTATAGGGACGGTTTGGTTTATTTTGCGGAAAAAGCCCAGGGTAAGATTTATTCGTACAACGTTTCTTCCGGCGCATTCACCCTCCTGCGCTCCGATTATTCCGGAAAGAGCCCGGTGGACGTCAAATTCGATTCTGCCGGGAACGCCTATGTGGCGGTATGGGACAATTATGCAATTTATCGTTTCGACGGAGGAAACCTTAACGCAGCCTCGCCGTCGGCAACCTACAGTTTTGACGGCAAGCGTCCGCTAAGCATGGCGTTCGACCCTTATGGCGACATGATTGTCACAACCAACGGCGGCCAGGTGATTCGGCTCGACACTGTTAGTGGCGAGCAGGAGCTCATTGCCGGGGAAAAAGCCGCCAACACCATTGATGACGGCACTGCCGGTCGTCCCCGCACCGCCAAATTTACCAACAACCTGAATTCTGTTGTGGTTACTTCCGGAGGAGTCATCTACCTGGGAGACAATTACCGTTTGAGAAAGATAGTGCCCGGTCTGGCCGGTTACGCGGATGCAGTCGTATCTACCGTTGCCGGGTCGACACAGGCAGCCTATCGCGAGGTGGGCGACGGAGTAGGGAGTGGCGCTACATTCAATTCCTTCGGCGGCATGATGCTGAGTCCGGACGAATCGGTTCTCTATATGACCGAGCAGACGGGAGGCTATGTGCGGGAGATCTTCCTTGGTAACGCCGATGCTTCCGTTTCTCCCTCACCAAGGCTCAGAGCCGGAACATTCAATATCCGTTTCATAACCGACAAGGACACAGGCGACAGAGCATGGGACGTACGCAAGACCAAGGTGGTGCGCCTCATACAGGACTACGGCTTCGACGTTATCGGTTTCCAGGAGTCCACGTCTGATCAAAGGACTTACCTCAAGTCGCAGCTCTCCGGCTATTCTTTCCAGGAATCCGGCTATGAAGAGCCGTGCATCGCATGGAAGAGTTCCCGTTTTACCAAACTCGACTGGGGCCAGTTCTGGCTGAGTCCGAATCCGGACACGCCTAATTCGAAGCCTGGCTCGCCATGGATAGACGTTACCATCCCGCGCAGCCGCATCTGCATCTGGGTCAAGCTGCGCGACACACAGACAGGCAATACCCTTCTGTTTATGAATACTCACCTTGAGGTGTACTCGTCCGGTATTGCCGGAACAGGAGGCCTTTCGGAGGAAGAACTTGAGGAGCGTTGTGTCACGGTGAGGGACAAATCGGCCGAACTGATTATCGAAAGGGCAACAACCTTGAGCGGAGGAAGCATACCGACGATACTTGTGGGCGACATGAACAGCGCCACCACCGAATCTGGAAACGAGCGATTCAAAGCTTTCTTCTCAGATGCATACTACGACGACCTTCTTGTTGACACTGGCTGGAAATATGGTCCCGTAGCCACTTATAACGCCTGGACCGATACCGATGAACAGGCGGCCAAATGGTATCACCGCATGGATGACGTTTATTTCAAATGGGGACTGACTCCGGCCCTATACCGTGTAATACGTCGTAACTACGACGACGTCACTCCATCCGACCACTGGCCGGTAACTGTAGAATTCATCGTGGATTAACAAACTATAACTCAATAAACATGAAAACCAAAAACGATCTAACCCCTCTGTCGGAGGAAATACTGTTAAGGACAGAGGGTGTCGTATGTGCATCTGACCTGGATACTGATATGCGTTATACTCTCAAGAAGGTTACCATCGAATGACGTCGTTCAAATCTCTACTTCTGGCACTTGCCCTTGTGCTGCCGCTTTCTGCGGCCGCACAGAGGAAAGCGCCTGAATATGTGTACACGGAGGCTGCGCAGCTGACGCTGGTCGGCAAGGTCTTCCCGGATACCGGCAATCCTTATCACCGCATCGACACGGCTCGCTTTCACGGCTTCACGAAGGAAGAAGTCAGACTGGTGCAGGAGTCTGCGGGGATAGCCGTGGCTTTCCGGACAAACTCGACATCCATCAGGGTGTGGCCCAAGTACGGAAAGGCTTATTTCGGCGGAGGGACCACGGGTTTCGCAGGAAGAGGCTTCGATCTTTATATTAAAAAGGATGGGAAATGGCTCTGGGCTGCAGCAGGCCTGCA
>CADAFY010000144.1:5943-10092 GCA_902787255.1 uncultured Bacteroidia bacterium | reverse complement strand
GCCTAGGGCAAAACCGGTGACTGGGGCTAAGTCGTAACAAGGTAGCCGTACCGGAAGGTGTGGCTGGAACACCTCCTTTTTGGAGCGTGGTCTTGACCTAAATGCTCTCGATGGGCCGAGCGCAACATGTGCAAGGCGTGGTGCGATACAAGCCTACTTGTCAACAGTCTTTGCTATAAAGCCGTTGCAGAAACCTGCAGCGGCTTTTTTGTTGCCGAAACAGCGATGTTCCGGCTCTTTTTTATTCATCGATAGCGCAGCGGCTAAATTTTAGACAAAAGCCTTGAGGTCGTAGTCGGCTTTGATCTTGTCTATGATGGCACAGGTAAGCTGATAGGTGTGACCTCCCTCTGTGTAGTCGGCCGGCGTGATGAAATTCACCCGGCCGTCTTTCAATAATTCCTTGGCGTAGGCTTTCTTTTTCTCGCTCTCGGGATTGTACACGCCGATGGAGTGGCCGCCCCACATTTTCACGATTTTCATACAAGGGACATCGGTCTCTCCGTCTCCGAAATAAATCATATGGGGGAAGGGGACGCGTTTCTTGTCCTCGGCCTGGCTCTGGTTGACCAGTTTGTTGTCACGCATCGACATAATGCCCTTGTTGATTTTGAATAGGTACTGCGTCTTGGCCGTGTAGTCGACCGCCACGCCCGGCCAGATGGCTTCTCCCTTCTCGTCATAGATGAAGGAGCAGGCGTAGATGCGCTTGAACTCTTGGGCGATGGGTGTCCCTTCGATGATTTCCGCCAGGCCCGACGAGTTGATGTAGTGCTCCACGGTCACGCCCTTGCGCTTCCCGTAGTCGCGGACGGCCTTGAACCATTCCAGTACGCCCGGGAAGAGTTCCACCTTTCGGCCGAAATCGTTGAAATCCTGCCGTTTGAGGGGAATCCCTTTGCGGCGGGCCTCATCGAACATCATTTTCATATAGGAAAGAATGTTGCTGGCATCCTGGCCGGTAGCGAGTTCGTCGGACATTTGCCAGAATCGTTCGGGCGTGGTCCCGACGGCCTGAATGAATCCGAATTCCTGCATATTGCCCGGAGACAAGGTTCCGTCAAAATCGTAAATGAGGGCGACAATGGGCTTTTTCATAGCGGTGTAACTGTTGTGGACCTCGGATGGACGGCCTGTCCTTCGTGTCCGCGTTTGCGAGGACAAATGTAGTAAATATTTGCTTACCCGAAGAAAAATTCATACCTTTGTCGGCCCTCGTTGTACAACAACAGGAGCAAAAAGTGTTGTAAAACCTAACCCTAACTACTATGCAACATTATCTTTCTTTGCTGCAGAACACCGTCCAGGAGCACTGGAACGACCACGCGCTCTGCAACTACAAAGGCGAAACCTTTACTTTCGGTGAATTTGCCACCAAACTGGAACGTTTCCATATTTTGTTTGAAAAGGCCGGCATTCAGAAAGGCGACAAAGTGGCGCTGTGCGCCAAGAACTGCGCCCGCTGGGCCGTCGCTTTCTTTGCCTCCAATACCTACGAGACGGTCACCGTTCCCATTCTGGCCGATTTTACCTCGGACAGCATCGCCTCCCTTGTGGACCACAGCGACGCCAAAGTCTTCTTCGTGGATGAGGACAAGTGGAACAAACTCAATCCGGAAACGATGCCCCAGTTGCAACTGGTGATTTCCGTCGATACCTTTGCGCCGCTCTATTGCGCCAATGCCGAAATTAAGGCTGCCTATGACAATCTGGATGCCTTGTTTAACGAAAAATGGCCTGACGGTTATGGCAAGGACGATGTCAAATTCCCCATTGAAAACTGGGACGACCTCTCCATCATTAACTATACTTCCGGCACCACCAGCGCCCCCAAAGGCGTGATGTTGCCCTATGCTTCGACCTGCACCAATGTGGTGTTCGGCCAGTCTCGCATCCCCACCCATTTCGGTTATACGCTCGTCTCGATGCTGCCCCTGGCCCACGTGTACGGCCTGATGTTCGAGTTGATTTACCCGCTCTGCGGCGGCGTCTGCATCTATTTCCTCGGCAAGTCTCCTTCCCCGAAGATTCTGCTGGCGGCGATGGCGGAAGTCAAGCCTTATTCCGTGATGACCGTCCCCTTGGTGATGGAAAAAATCTTCAAATCGTCCGTCCTGCCCACGCTCAACAAGCCGGCGATGAAGATTCTGACCAAGATTCCCATTATCAATGGCATCATCTTCAAGAAGATTCACGACAAACTGATTGAGGCTTTCGGCGGCAAGATTGACTGGATTATTATGGGCGGCGCTCCGCTCAACCCCACGGTCGAGTACTGGTTCCGCAAGTTCAAGTTGCCCTACACGGTCGGTTACGGTATGACCGAAGCCGGACCCTTGATGGCCTATGAAGATTGGCGCAAGTTCGTACCCGGTTCCTGCGGCAAGAGCGTGGACCGCTGCGAAGTGCGCATCGACTCCGAGGATCAGCAGCACGTGGCCGGTGAAATCGAGGCCCGCGGCATGAACCTGATGGTCGGCTATTACAAAAATGAGGTGGCGACCAAGGCCGCGTTCACCGAGGACGGCTGGATGAAGACCGGCGACCTGGGTGTCATCGACGCCGACGGCAACATCTTTATCCGGGGCCGCAGCAAAAATATGATTCTCTCCTCCAACGGCCAGAATATCTATCCCGAAGAGGTCGAGGCCGTGGTCAACAACCAGCCCTACGTGTTGGAAAGCGTGGTCGTGGACCGTGCTTCCAAGTTGGTGGCCCTGGTCTATCTGGATGCCGAAAAAATCAAGGCGGACGGCCTGGATGCCGAGGCGCTTTCCATCAAGATGGAAGAAATGCAGGCGCTCATCAACAAGAAGATGCCTTCCTACAGCAAACTGACCAAAATCGAAACGGTGGACCAGCCCTTCGAAAAGACCCCCAAGATGAGCATCAAACGCTTCCTGTATAAATAGGAAGAATTTTTTCTCCCGTGCAACATTTCTTAAATCCTTTGCATCTATGTAGGTGTAAAAGGAAAATGAAATGAAAAAGTTGGGATTCATCTTATCGGCTTTGAAGTTGTTTATGTTTATGTTCTAGGGGGGCGTGGACTGACAAAGTGTCAGTTTCTCCTGCTTGGAATAACATTTGATATAAGCCTGTCGGTGCATACGTACGCCGGCAGGTTTTTTGGTGCCTGACCCACGGAAGGCGACGGACGCACGGAGTGATGTAAACAAATAAAAATGAAAAAGATATGAAAAGCAACAAAGGTACTATCGGAGTGACCACCGAAAACATTTTCCCGGTCATCAAGAAATTCCTCTACTCGGATCACGAGATTTTCCTGCGCGAATTGGTCGCCAACGCCGTGGATGCGGAGCAAAAGATGAAAGCCCTGGCGGACGCGGGGGACTTCAAACTTCCGCTCGACGAACTGAAAGTGCGCATTGAATTGGACGAGGCCGCCAAAACCCTCAAGGTGATTGACAACGGTATCGGTATGACCGAAGACGAACTCGACCGCTACATCAACCAGATTGCCTTCTCCAGCGCGGGTGAATTCCTCGAGAAATACAAGGACCAGATTGGCAGCATCATCGGCCATTTCGGTCTGGGCTTCTATTCCGCCTTTATGGTCGCCAAGAAAGTGACCATCGACACCCTTTCCTGGCAGGATGGCGCCAAGGCCGTCCGCTGGAGTTGCGACGGTTCTCCCGAGTATGAGATGGGTGAAAGTGACAAAAAGGACAGGGGAACCTGCATTACCTTATATATCGCCGAGGACGAAAGCGAATTTGCCGCCAAGGGCCGCATCCAGGAACTGCTGAACAAATACTGCAAGTTTATGCCCGTGCCGGTCGTCTTCGGCAAGAAGCAGGAATGGAAAGACGGAAAATATGTGGACACCGAAGAGGACAACGTCATTAACACCATCGAGCCCCTGTGGGCCCGCAAGCCGTCCGAATTGCAGAAAGAGGACTACGACAAGTTCTACCGGGCCCTCTATCCGATGGGGGACGACCCGCTCTTCTATATCCATCTGAATGTGGATTATCCTTTCAACCTGACGGGTATCCTCTATTTCCCGAAGATCAAGGATCGGATGGAAATCCGCAAGGACAAGATTCAACTCTACTGCAACCAGATGTTCGTCACCGACAGCGTGGACAACATCGTGCCTGATTTTCTGACCCTGCTGCACGGCGT
>CADAFY010000144.1:3377-5904 GCA_902787255.1 uncultured Bacteroidia bacterium | reverse complement strand
ATCGACTCCCCGGACATTCCGCTGAATGTTTCCAGAAGTTACCTGCAGAGCGATGCCAATGTCAAGAAAATCAGCGGTTACATCACCAAGAAAGTGGCGGACCGCCTGGAAGATATTTTCAAGAAAGAAAGAGCCGAACTGGAGAGCAAATGGGACAATCTCAAACTCTTCATCGAGTACGGTATGCTGAGCGACGAGAAGTTCTGCGAACGCGCGTTGAAGTTCTGCCTGCTCAAGAACACCGAAGGCAAGTACTTCAGCATCGATGAGTACCGTACGGCCATCGAGCCCGCCCAGACCGACAAGGACAAGAAGGTGGTCATCCTGTACGCGACGGACAAAGAGGCCCAGTATTCCTTCATCGAGGCCGCCAAGAACAAAGGTTACGATGTGCTGTGGCTGGACTGCCAGTTGGACGCCCACTTCGTCAACCTGCTGGAGAGCAAAATCGAGAATTGCCGCATCGTCCGCGTGGACTCCGACAGCATCGACAAACTCATCAAGAAGGAAGAAGATGCCCAGGTGGAGATGAGCGAAGAACAACGCGCCGACCTCAGCGCCCTCTTCAAGGCCGTGCTGCCGACGGAGAACAACTATTTCGTGCAGCCCGCGAAAATGGGCGCCGATGCGGACGCCGTGCTGATTACCCAGGATGAGTTTATGCGTCGTTACCGTGAGATGAGCGCCTTGGGCGGCGGAATGAACTTCTACGGCGAGATGCCTGCTTCTTACACCATCAATGTCAATGTGGACAACCCGATGGTGGACAAGATTCTGAAAGAAGAAGCCGAGGCAGTGCCGGCGGCCGAAGTGGTGGCTGACGCTGCGGAGGGCGCTTCCGACGAAGAGAAGAAGGCCGTGCAGGAGAAGAAAGACGCGGCGGCCGCGGCGCACAAAGAGGCGGTCGAAGCCTATGCGAAGGGCAACGACCTGCTCGCCCAACTCTGCGACCTGGCCCTCCTCGCCTCCGGCATGCTCAAAGGCAAAGCCCTCTCCGACTTCATCGCCCGGAGCCGCAAAGTCGTCGAAGATGCGTATTTGAAATAGCGTAAAATTTTCATCGGCTTTTTCGCTGCTTACGAAAATTTTTCTTAAATTCGCAGGATTTTAGGCACGGCTTGAAATCCTGCGATTTTTTGACCAAAAACTAACAAAATAGTCGAACGCTATGGTTTATTCAAATGAAGTGCAGCATATGTGCTGCGTACAGAAAGGTCCCAATCACGGACCGGCTCCCATTCCCGAAGAGGGCAAATGGGTCAAAGCCAAAGAAATAGCCGACATCTCCGGCTTCACCCACGGTATCGGTTGGTGCGCTCCCCAGCAGGGCGCCTGCAAACTGAGCCTCAATGTCAAGGACGGCGTCATCCAGGAAGCCTTGGTCGAGACCATCGGCTGCTCCGGCATGACCCACGCCGCCGCGATGGCTTCCGAGATTCTTCCCGGCAAGACCATCCTCGAAGCGCTCAACACCGACCTCGTGTGCGACGCCATCAACACGGCGATGCGCGAACTCTTCCTCCAGATTGTCTACGGACGCACCCAGTCCGCGTTCTCCGAGGGCGGCCTCGTCGTCGGCGCCGGCTTGGAAGACCTGGGCAAAGGCCTCCGCAGCCAGGTGGGTACCCTCTATGGCACCCTCGCCAAAGGTCCCCGTTACCTGGAACTCGCCGAAGGCTATATCAAGACGCTGGCTTTGGATGAGAACGATGAGATTTGCGGCTACGAATTCGTCCACCTCGGCAAATTCATGGAGCAAGTCAAGAAAGGCGTGGATGCCAACGAGGCCCTCAAGGCCGTGACCGGCACCTACGGCCGTTTCAGCAAAGAGGCCGGAGCCGTGAAATACATTGACCCCCGTAAAGAATAGGAGACGCAAGTTATGATTAGAGAAGTCAAATTCGAAAGCCAGGACCGTCGCATCAAACAGATCCTCGCCGCCCTCAATGCCAATGGCATCGCTTCCATCGAAGAAGCCAACGAAATTTGCGAAAAATACGGACTTGATCCCTACAAGACTTGCGAAGAGACGCAGCCTATCTGCTTCGAAAACGCCAAGTGGGCCTATGTGGTCGGTTCCGCCATCGCCATCAAGAAAGGGGTGAAGAACGCCGCCGAGGCCGCCGAAGCCATCGGTATCGGCCTGCAGTCCTTCTGCATCCCCGGTTCCGTCGCCGACGACCGCAAGGTCGGTCTGGGCCACGGCAACCTCGCAGCGATGTTGCTCCGCGAAGAGACCAAGTGCTTCGCTTTCCTCGCCGGCCACGAGTCCTTCGCCGCCGCCGAAGGCGCCATCAAGATTGCCGCCAAAGCTGACAAGGTGCGCAAGGAACCCCTCCGCTGCATCCTCAACGGTCTCGGCAAAGACGCCGCCCAGATTATCTCCCGCATCAACGGTTTCACCTATGTGCAGACCCAGTTCGACTATTTCACCGGCGAATTGAAAGTCGTCCGTGAAATCGCCTACTCCAACGGTCCTCGCGCCAAGGTCAAATGCTACGGTGCCGACGATGTCCGCGAAGGTGTC
>CADAFY010000144.1:0-3369 GCA_902787255.1 uncultured Bacteroidia bacterium | reverse complement strand
GAGTGGATGTGTCCATCACCGGCAACTCCACCAACCCGACCCGTTTCCAGCACCCTGTGGCCGGTACTTACAAGAAAGAGCGCGTGCTCGCTGGCAAGCCCTACTTCTCCGTCGCTTCCGGCGGCGGTACGGGCCGTACCCTGCATCCCGATAACATGGCCGCCGGTCCCGCTTCCTACGGTATGACCGACACGATGGGCCGTATGCACTCCGACGCCCAGTTCGCAGGTTCCTCCTCCGTTCCCGCTCACGTGGAAATGATGGGATTCCTCGGCATTGGCAACAACCCGATGGTCGGTTGCACCGTCGCCTGCGCCGTGGATGTCGCGACAGCTTTGGCGAAATAACGCGGCATTTTTAGCCCAAAAATTCACAAATTCACAAAAAAGTCAAGAAAAAGAAAAATTTTTCTTGACTTTTTGACTTTTTTCAAAGGAGCGCCCTATCTTCGGGGCGTTCTTTTTTAATGTATATGCGTATGAAACGACTGTGTGTTTTGTGTTTGTTTTTGACGGCCCTTTCCTGTGACTGGCTCCAAGACGGGGAAAGGGCCGCGGCGTCCGGCGGCGACGACCGGGCAGTGTTTGACACCACCGGCTCCTGCACCATTACGCAGGCGCGCTTGCGGGTGGGAGAAAAGAAAGTCTGCGTGCGGGGCTACATCGTGGGCGGCGACCTCAGCCAGAGCGCGAGCGGCATCCGGCTGGAAGCCCCGTTTTCGGCGGCGACCAACCTGGCTCTCGCGGACTCGCTCGATATTCCCGGCAAGGAGGCCTGCCTGTCCGTCCAATTGCCCTCCGGCACGGTGCGGGACGCCCTCAATCTGGCGGACCATCCCGAGCATTTGGGGAAGAAAGTCTGGCTGAAAGGGGATGTCGTCAGTGCCTATTTCGGCCTGACGGGGCTGAAGAATGTGACGGATTTCTGCTGGGAATCGTCCGAATAACCGCTTCGGACAGGGCAATTCCTGCCAAATTGTCAGTATGTCCGGGCCTTGCCGGCTCTGGCACAAGTTTCGTTATACCCCCTTCGTCCGATCATAGCGACGGACGAACAATAAAACGAAACAAATTTAAAAAGTATAACATTATGGGAAAAATTATTGGAATTGACCTCGGTACCACCAACTCCTGCGTAGCAGTGATGGAAGGTAACCAGCCTACCGTTATCATCAACAACGAAGGCGAAAGAACGACCCCTTCCGTGGTTGCTTTCACGGACGGCGGCGAAAGAAAAATCGGCAACCCGGCCAAGCGTCAGGCTATCACCAACCCGAAGAAGACCATCTTCTCCATCAAGCGGTTTATGGGTGAGACCTACGACCAGGTGGGGAAAGAAATCGCCCGTATGCCCTATGCGGTCGTGCGCGGTGACAACAACACCCCGCGGGTGGATGTGGACGGACGTCTGTATTCTCCCCAGGAAATTTCCGCTATGATTCTTCAGAAGATGAAGAAAACGGCCGAAGATTACCTGCGCAGCGAAGTGACCGAAGCGGTCATCACGGTGCCTGCCTACTTCTCCGACTCCCAGCGTAAGGCCACCGAAGAGGCCGGCCGTATCGCGGGTCTGAATGTCCGCCGTATCATCAACGAGCCTACGGCTGCGGCCCTGGCTTACGGTCTGGACAAGAAGAACAGCAATATGAAAGTGGCGGTCTATGACCTCGGCGGCGGTACCTTTGATATCAGTATCATGGAACTCGGCGACGGTGTGTTCGAAGTGCTCTCCACCAACGGTGACACCCACCTCGGCGGTGACGATTTCGACCAGGTGATTATCGACTGGCTGGCCCAGGAATTCGCTTCCGAGAACGGCGGCATCGACCTGAAGAAAGACCCGATGGCCCTCCAGCGTCTGAAAGAAGCGGCCGAGAAAGCCAAGATCGAGTTGTCCAACCAGACCTCTACGGAAATCAACCTGCCTTACATCATGCCGGTGGACGGTATGCCCAAGCACTTGATGAAGACCCTGACCCGTGCCAAATTCGAGATGTTGGCCGACAACCTGATCCAGCGTACGGCCGAGCCTTGCCGCAAAGCCCTTGCGGACGCCGGTCTGAGCGCCTCCGACATTAACGAGGTTATCCTCGTGGGTGGTTCGACCCGTATTCCTGCCATCCAGGAGAAGGTCAAACAAATCTTCGGCAAAGAGCCCAACAAGAGCGTCAACCCCGACGAAGTGGTCGCCATCGGCGCCTCCATCCAGGGCGGTGTGCTCGCGGGTGATGTCAAGGATGTCCTGCTGCTCGACGTGACTCCCTTGTCGCTGGGTATCGAGACCCTCGGCGGCGTGATGACCAAGCTCATCGAGAGCAACACCACCATTCCGGCCAAGAAGAGCCAGGTGTTCTCCACCGCGGCCGACAACCAGCCTTCCGTCGAAATCCGCGTGCTCCAGGGTGAGCGGCCCATGGCGAAGGACAACAAACTCATCGGTGAGTTCCACCTCGACGGCATTGCGCCCGCTCCCCGTGGCATTCCTCAGATTGAGGTGACCTTCGACATCGACGCCAACGGCATCCTGAATGTGTCCGCGACTGACAAGGCGACCGGCAAAGCCCAGAACATCCGTATCGAAGCGTCTTCCGGTCTGTCCGACGCTGAAATCCAGCGGATGCGGGACGAAGCCAAGGCCAACGAAGAGGCTGACAAGGCCGAGAAGGAGCGCATCGACAAGATCAACAACGCCGACGCGATGGTCTTCCAGACCGAGAAGAACCTCAAGGAGTATGGCGACAAGATTCCTGCCGAGAAGAAGGCAGCCATCGAAAGCGCTTGCGCCGAACTGAAGAAGGCGGTTGAGGCCAAGGATCTGGCCGGCATCGACAAGTACAATGCCGAACTGGAAGCGGCCTGGCACGCAGCCTCCGAGGATATGGCCAAGGCGGCGCAGGGCGGAGCCCAGGGTGGCCCTCAGGGCGGTCCCGAAGGCGGTAACCCGTTCGGAGGACAGAATCCTTTCGGCGGCCAGGGCGGTCCGTTCGGCGGTAACGGCGGCGGAAATCCCAACGGCGGCAACGACGCTCCCGACGAGCAATAAGCCGGCCTGCCGCCAGCCGTACGGTGACGGTGAAGCAGCGTGAAGTATAATCGCAAGATTATATTCTACTTACAAGAAATGCCCCCTGTTTTTTCGACAGGGGGCATTTGTGTATCTTGTTAAATATTAGTTATTTGCACTTTACGCCTAAAATTATTCCACCCGGAAGGTTCCTTTGAATTGCAAGTTCTCCAATAAGTTGCCTTGGAAGGAGGTGGTGACATTCGCCGGTTTCTCCGGGTTGGTCCCGACAAAGGCAATGGAGGACAGGTTGCAGACCTTTTTCGTACCATCCTTCGGATCCGGTTCGACTGCGCCGTTGACGGT
>CADAFY010000143.1 GCA_902787255.1 uncultured Bacteroidia bacterium | reverse complement strand
CAAGGTGCTTCATTTCTGAAATATTTTGAGAAGCATTGAAAAGGAATTTCTTTACTTTGCATCTCGATGTAGATCCGGGCAAGGATTTAAATCATTAGAATTATGGCAAAAGAATCGCTTCAATTATTTGGAGAACAAAGAATCAGAACAGCCTGGAACCAAGGTGAGGAAAAATGGTATTTTTCCATCGTTGATGTGGTTGCCGCATTGACAGATAGCGTTGATGCAATGGCTTATTGGCGAAAACTTAAAGAGAGACTGCTAAAGGAAGGAAATGAAACCGTGACAAGTTGTCACACTTTGAAAATGCGGGCTAGAGACGGTAAGATGCGGCAAACGGATGTTGTTTCACGAAGTGAGCGCCCTTTCGGGGACAACAGGCCCGAGCACGTGAGAGCCTTCCGCTCTAGCGCACCATCATAGCATCACATTCAAGGGTGTGGATGGTGCCAGGAACATAACGTAGTAGATTGGAAGGTAGGTGATTTTTCCTGCAAAACGGACCTCCCTGTCATTGCTTAGGACGATTGCATTTTGAATGTGGTAATCCGGATTCTTCAGAAACTTGTCAAGAGCGCTGTGTGACGAAGGATTTTTCCCCGACTTGACCTCGACCGGGACAGCGGACAGAAGGTCGTAATTGTCTACCAGAAAATCCACTTCCCCGTTCTTTTTATTGTCGTAGTAGCACAACAGATAGCCGTGTGCTGCCATCTCGCTTGCCACTACATTTTCATAGACCGACCCTAAATTGATACTGGGAGAATCTTCCAGGACAGCATTCGCATTATACCTGAATAGGATATTGGTCAGCAGTCCGACATCATTCAGGTATAATTTCAAAAGATTCTTCTTTTCCGAATCCGATAACGGAAATCTCGGATTTGAAATCGCTTTCACCTCCAGCCCGATGCCTGAGTTGATGATATATTCAAATTCCTCTTCGTAGTCCGCCATCGTCTTTCCGCGCTTTTGGGCGATATCGTTGGCAAACATCCTTTTTTTCTTATTCTCCAGATTGGAGGGAATCAGGTCGTAAACCCGACGAATGAGCAATTTGTGCTCCTTATCATACTGTGAGCAATCTTCACGATAGAGGGTGTGAATCTCATCCTGGATTTTCCGGACTTCAATCAAGTTCCTTGTTTTCAAGAAAGCATTGACCGCATCGGGAAGCCCGCCGACCAGCAAATATTTTTTGAAAAGGTCAAGCATGTGTTCGTGGGCGGGAGCGTCCGGCGGCTCATTTTGCGTGAAGCGTTGTCTCATTTCACTGATGGCCAGTTCGCCCATCCCGTTTGCCCACAGGAATTCTTCAAAATCCAACGGGTACATCCTTTTTGTGATGATACGTCCTCCCGGTTTGGATAAAGTCTCGTTGAGGGCAATCCCGAGTTGAGAACCACTGACTATGTAGGTAAACTTATCGTCGTCCTTCAAAAATTTGAGCAATGTCAAAAGTTCGGGATAGGCTTGTATCTCGTCGATAAAAACAAGGGTGTCGGAACGGTCGTTCATTTTGTCGCCGGCAACCAGACTGAGACGAAAGTAGAAATCTGAAACGTCTCGTGTGTTTTCAAAGACCCGCTTGTTCCTTTTGTCCTCGACCATATTCAGCTCAATGTAGTTCTTGAAAATCTGCTGGGCCTCATATCGGATGATATAGGACTTGCCAATCTGCCGGGCACCATCAATGACGAGTATCTTTTCAGAATTGCCAATCAGGTAATTATGAATGGTTTCTTGAATTTTTCTCTTAAGCATAAATGACTTTTTCCAATATTTTCAGGTGCAAATATATGACTTTTTCCAAAAAATCGTATGCCTTTTTTATGACTTTTTCCGCCCTCTATAATAAAATTTGCTTTTCTACCCCAGAACCATTAAATTTGTAAGATTTTTTGAGATTTTGCAAAAGACTACAGATGAAAGTATTCAGTGAAGCGTTGGTGCAGGAGGCTTGCCGGGTGAATAGCGTGGCGAACCTGTCTACGGCGACCATCGGCGAAGTGCTGCTGGTGGCTCAATATCTTGAAAACAAGACCGGAATCCCTTTTATTCGTATGGATCAGGGCTCTCCCGGCCTGCCGATGAATCAATATGGCATCGAGGCGGAAATAGAAGCGCTCAAGAGCGGCATCGGGTCCCAGTACCCTGCGGCTGCCGGCGTTCCTGAACTCAAGAACGCCGCCTCCCGTTTTGTCAAGGCCTTCATAGACATCGACATCACGCCCCGCAGCTGCGTCCCCACGACCGGCTCCGTGGCCGCCTCCTTCGGCTCCTTCATCGCCGCCACCCAGCGCATCCCCGGCAAGAACAAAGTTTTGTTCATCGACCCCGGCTTCCCCATCCAGAAATCCCAACTCCGCGTCCTCGGCATCGAGTGGAAAGAATTTGACATCTTCCCGTACCGCGGCGCGGACAAGTTGAAAGCCAAACTGGAAGAAGAACTCTCTGACGGTGATATCGCAGCGATTATTTATTCCAACCCCAACAACCCCGCGTGGATTTGTCTGGAAGAGGAAGAACTGGCCGTTGTCGGGGAGCTTGCCACGAAATACGATGTGGTGGTGCTGGAAGACCTGGCCTATTTCTGTATGGATTACCGCCGCGACCTGAGCCATCCCTTCCAGGCGCCTTATGTGCCGACCGTCGCCCGCTACACCGACAACTACATCCTGATGCTTTCTTCCTCGAAGATTTTCAGTTATGCCGGCCAGCGTATGGCCCTTTGCTGCGTCAGCGACGCCCTTTACGAGAAGCAATATCCCGCCCTTGCCGCGCGGTACAAGGATGCCGGCGTGTTCGGCGTGACCCTCACGGCCTCCATCCTGTATATGATTACCAGCGGCTGTACGGCCACCACCCAATACGGCTATGCCAAAATGCTGGACCTCGCCTGCGACGGCATCATCAATTTCGTGGAAGACACCCGCGAATACGAGCGCCGGGCCGCCCGGATGAAAGAGATTTTTACCCGTCACGGCTTCAGCGTCGTGTACGACCGGGATGTCACCCGCGAGGTCGGGGATGGATTCTTCTACACCCTGGGCTATCCCGGATTGACGGGCAACCAACTGGTGGTCGAACTGATGTATTACGGCGTGAGCAGCATCAGCCTGTCCACTACCGGCAGCCGCCGGGAGGGCGTACGCGCTTGCGTGAGCCGGATGCGCGAGGAACTCTATCCCGTCCTGGAAGAAAGGATGGCTGAATTTGAAAAAGACCATTTAGCACAATAAATCGATGATTTGGAATCCCATCAAAGAATGTATGCCCGAGGAGCAGAAAAGAGAACTCCAGGGCAAACGGCTGCACAAACTGGTAGACTATGTCTATCACAATGTCCCGTTCTATCGTAAAAAAATGCAGGAACTGGACCTCGAACCCGGGGACATCCAGACCATCGACGACATCGTCAAACTGCCTTTTACGACCAAGCAGGACCTGCGGGACAACTATCCCTTCGGCTTGCAGGCTGCGCCCCAGAGCGAAATCATCCGCATCCACGCCTCCACCGGCACCACGGGCAACCCCACCATTGTGGGCTACACCCGCAAGGACATCGATGTGTGGAGCGAGTGTATGTCCCGCTGTCTGACCGCCTACGGCGTAAGCCGCAACGACATCTTCTCCGTCGCTTACGGCTACGGCCTCTTCACCGGCGGCCTCGGCGTGCACTACGGCGTGGAGAACCTCGGCGCCACCGTTGTTCCTACCTCTACGGGCGGCACCCAGAAACACGCCAAACTGCTCAAGGACCTCGGCATTACCGCCCTGGCCTGTACGCCTTCCTACGCCTTGCACCTGGCGGAAGTCATCGAGCAGATGGGCATCACCAAAGAAGAACTCAAACTTCGCGTCGGTGCTTTCGGCGCCGAGCCTTGGACCGAGAATATGCGGCAGGAAATCCAGGCACGTCTGGGCTTGAAAGGGTACAATATTTACGGTTTGAGCGAGATAATGGGCCCTTGCGTCAGTTACGAGTGCGAGTGCCAGGACGGTTCCCATATCAACGAGGACCATTTCTACCCGGAAATCATCAACCCGGTCACCCTCGAACCCCTCGAAAGGGGAACGGACGGTGAACTCGTGTTCACCACCCTGACCAAGACGGGGATGCCCGTGCTGCGCTACCGCACCCGTGACCTGTGTTCCTTGCTCCCGGGCGACTGCCCTTGCGGCCGCACCTTCGTGCGTATGTCCGCCATCAAAGGCCGCAGCGACGATATGCTCATC
>CADAFY010000142.1 GCA_902787255.1 uncultured Bacteroidia bacterium | reverse complement strand
TCTTCTGCTTCCTCCTTGACCCGAGCAGTTATGCAAGCGGCAGTCGGGACGGCTTGTACGACGACGCCAATGTTTCCTGGGGTCTCCTGTATTCTCCCTTCGACCTAGGTTACCGGAACTATTTCTACAACGGGACCGAGGGGACCTACAACATCACCGTCAACATCAACACCATGAAGATATCTCTCGAGTAAGATTATGAAAAAAGCAAGCCTTTTGATACTGGCGCTCATTTTTGCGCTGTCCCTTTCCGCCCATAGCCTCTCTTCCCCCGGAGGGCAAGTCAGCGTAACGGTAAATATCGATGATGCCGGCACCCCGACTTACAGTATGCGTTTTGAAGGAAAGGAAGTCATCCGTCCGTCCCGCCTGGGTTTCGAACTGGGAACCGGGGCTCCGCTGTTGGACGGGTTCACCATCCATTCGGTCGAAAATCGTTCGTTCGATGAGACCTGGACTCCGGTCTGGGGCGAAGAGGCACAAATCCGCAACCACTACAACGAGATGCTGGTGTGTTTTGAGCAGAAGGGTTCCGCCCGCAAAATGAATGTCCGCTTCCGCGCCTTTGACGATGGTTTGGGATTTCGCTACGAGTTCCCCCTGCAGGAATCTCTGGCCCACTTCACCATCCGCGAAGAGCGGACGGAATTCGCCCTGACAGGCGACCACACGGCCTGGTGGATTCCTGCCGACTATGACACCCAGGAGTACAACTACACTTGCTCCCGACTCTCGCAGATTGCCTCGCTTTCTGCCGCCTCGGTGGATGCCAATGTGTCCCAGACCACCTTTTCTCCCTCCGCCGTACAGACAGCCCTGCAAATGAAGACGGATGACGGACTGTACATCAACCTGCACGAGGCCGCCCTCATCGACTACCCGTGCATCAATCTGGACTGGGATGCCGCATCCCTGACCTTCAAGAGCATCCTTACCCCTGAGGCGACGGCAGATAAAGCGGTGATATTCACGCCCCGGTCCACCCCCTGGCGGACGGTCATCGTAGGAAATAGCGGCGCCGATATCCTCGCCTCCCGTATTACCCTCAACCTCAACGAGCCCTGCGCCCTGGAGGATACTTCCTGGATCAAGCCCGTGAGATACATCGGCGTTTGGTGGGAGATGATTACCGGCAAGTCCGAATGGTCCTATTCCTATTATCCCTCCATCATCATCGGAGAGCCGGACTATTCCACACTCAAGCCCCACGGCCGCCACTTGACCAGGTGCTGGTGGAAGGTTGGAATATCGGCTGGGAAAACTGGTTCGGATGCTGGAAAGACGAGGTATTTGACTTCGTTACTCCATATCCCGATTTCGATCTTCCCGGCCTCAACGAATACGCCCACTCCAAGGGCATCCGTCTGATGATGCACCACGAGACTTCAGCGGCCATCCGCAATTATGAACGGCATATGGAGGCGGCGTACGATCTGATGAACCAGTACGGCTACACGGCGGTCAAGAGCGGCTATGTGGGCGACATCCTGCCCCGTGGACAGCACCACTACAGTCAATGGGCCGTCAACCATTATCTTTATGCCGTCAAGCAGGCTGCCAAGCACAAAATTATGGTCAATGCTCACGAAGCGGTGCGCCCGACCGGACTTTGCCGCACCTATCCCAACCTCATCGGCAATGAAGCGGCCCGCGGCACGGAATACCATCACCAGGGAGCGAGCGGCATCCGTCACTACCACACCTGCATCCTTCCCTTCACCCGCTTGATCGGCGGTCCGATGGACTACACGCCGGGCATCTTTGAGATGGATTTGAGCAAGACCAATCCCAACAATCACGGGAAAGCCGAGTTCACCATCTGCAACCAGCTGGCCCTCTATGTGACGATGTACTCCCCGCTGCAGATGGCAGCCGATGTCATTGAGCACTACCGCCGCTTCCCCGATGCTTTCCAGTTCATCAAGGATGTGGCCATTGATTGGGAGAAGAGTCTCTATCTGGAAGCCGAGCCGGGCGACTATCTGACCATCGCACGACAGGCCAAAGGCTCATCCGACTGGTTTGTCGGTTCCATTTCCGGATTGAGCGACCGAACGGTGAAACTAAACTTCGATTTTCTGGAGAAAGGCAAGAAATACATAGCGACGGTCTATGCGGATGCCAAGGATGCCAACTGCGTCACCAATCCGCAGGCCTACACCATCACTCGCTATATTGTCACCAACAAATCGAAACTGAGCCAGAAAGTCGTCGAATCCGGCGGTATGGCTATCAGCATCCGCGAGATGGCTCCTGGGGAAAGCACCAAAGGCCTCAAAAGGCTGTAAAAAGCGGCCTATTTATTTCAAATATTTTTCAAAATGCGGGCAGCGTCCCGCATTTTTTATGAACAATTGAAAAGCGGGATGGTGAAACTCGCAAATTAATGCTTACATTTGCCTTATGAAAAGAATCTGCCAAATCATTGCGAAATACCTGACGGTGCTGGTGCTGCTGGCGGCAGTGTTGGGACTGTTGTTCCCGGGCGCCATCCGCTATCTGAAACCCGCCTACATCAATCCCCTGCTGGGCGTAATTATGTTCTGCATGGGAATGACGCTCAAGACGGACGATTTCCGTGTAGTGTTCCGCCGTCCCAAGGATGTCCTCATCGGCTGTCTCGCCCAGTTCACCGTCATGCCCCTGCTGGCCTTCGCCCTGACCAAAATTTTCTCGCTGGATGCGGCCCTCGCCATCGGCGTGATTCTCGTGGGCTGCTGCCCGGGCGGTACGGCTTCCAATGTCATCACCTACCTCGCGAAAGGCGATCTGGCGCTCTCGGTGGGTATGACCGCCACCTCCACCCTGCTGGCGCCCGTCCTGACCCCGCTGCTCGTCTGGTTGCTGGCCGGTGAAAAAGTACAGGTCGATGTGTTGGGAATGCTCCTGAGCATACTCTGGGTGGTGATTTTGCCCATTGGGCTCGGCCTGCTGGTGAAACGCTTCGCGCCACGGGTTTCGGAAAAGGCGGTCGCCTATCTGCCGGCCCTTTCGACGCTGACCATCTCCACGATTGTATTCATCGTGATTGCCGCCAACGCCGAGAAATTGCTTTCCAGCGGACTGATTATCATTCTGGTGGTCATCTTGCACAATCTTTGCGGTCTGGGCGTCGGTTATCTCATCGGGGTGGCCCTGCGCCTGTCTCCGGCCAAAAGGCGGGCCATCAGCATCGAAGTCGGCATGCAGAACAGCGGGCTGGCGTCTTCCCTGGCCAACCTCCACTTTGCCGCCTACCCGATGGCCGCCATTCCCGGCGCTATCTTCAGCGTCTGGCACAACATCAGCGGAGGTATCGTCGCCCGCCTTTTCATCCGCACAATTTCTTATGCAGATTCGAAAAAATAGCGTATATTTGTAGCGAGTTAACAATTTTTAACAATTCAAAATTATGAAAAAGAAATTCAGATGTATGGTCTGCGGTTATGTGTACGAGGGTGAGAATCCTCCCGCAGAATGCCCCCAGTGCCACGTTCCCGGCAGCAAATTCGCGGAAATCAAGAGCGAAGGCCTCTCCTGGGCTTGCGAACACAAACTCGGTGACGGTCAGGTCGAGGACGCCGAAGTGCTCCAAGGCCTCAAGGACCATTTCAACGGAGAATGCAGCGAAGTTGGTATGTATCTGGCGATGAGCCGTCAGGCCGACCGCGAGGGCTACCCCGAGATTGCCGAGGCCTTCAAGCGCTATGCGTGGGAAGAGGCCGAGCACGCCAGCAAATTCGCGGAACTCCTCGGTGAGATTGTCTGGGACACCAAGACCAACCTCAAGAAACGGATGGAAGCGGAATGCGGGGCCTGCGAAGGCAAACTGGAAATCGCCAAACGCGCCAAACAACTCGGCTACGACGCCGTCCACGACACCGTCCACGAGATGGCCAAAGACGAAGCCCGCCACGGCGCCGGCTTCCAAGGCCTCTACAAACGCTACTTCGAGAAGTAGGTCTTAATTGAGTGTGATAAGGAACTCTCCGTCACTCAAGTCATTAAACAGAAATCGCTTGCGTCAGAACACACAAGCGATTTTATTGTATAACCCTATCAATCAGAGGATTGTCAATCACAAAAATTGAGACGGATTACATCTGTTCAAGATAACGGGACAAGAAGACATTATAAACCGAATAGGTCACGTTTTGACCGGAGGGCTCAGCCAAGACCAATTCTTTCTCCATCAATGCCTTGATATTTCTCAATGCGGCAGAGCTGGAAGGAATTCCGTATTTTGTCAGAAAAGCGGAGGAAGTGATTTGCGACACCGTCCCTTCGGAAGCAATCGCCTTAAGCATTTTCCATTGTGACCTTGTTATCAAGCGTCTGATTTCCAGAAAGCGCTCCTTTTCGCTGTCCAAGATAAAAGAGATGGAGGAATAGACATCTTCCATTCGGACCTGCTTTGCTGAGATTTCAAAAACTCGGTTACAAACTTTTTGCGTGTAATAGGTGTAATCGCGCGTCCATTCCAGAATATAACGAACATGCTCGTCCCCGATGCTCTTTCCCCTTCGTTCAAACTGATGCTTGATAAAATCGGCGTACACCGTTTCAGAGAGTTTTTCCAAAGATAGGAAAACCGTACTTTCATAAAAGGGTGATTTGGCATTGGTAAACATATTCGCCATTGTATGCTTCTTACTCCCGCAATAGATGAAACGCACGTTATGCAGATGTTGGATGTGCTTGCGAAGAACAGCCTCCATATTCAGTCCTTCATACTCCCGGATTTGCTGAAACTCATCTATAGCAACCACGACCTGCTGAGGATAATTCTCCAAAAACATCAACAGATCTTCCAGCGTACGTTGCTGCTGTTCGTTGGTCGCAAAGGCGATGGATACTTGCGGCATCCCGCTGAAAGGGTCCACCCCCAATAACGGACGGATACTTTTCAATGCTTTCAGAAATGAAAGTATCTTGCTTTGACTCTTCAGTTGTGTCGCTACGGCCTGCGACAAGACCTTGATAAAATCCTCCAATGAAAGAGTGTCACTGATATCAGCATATACCGTTTCATAAGGAGCCCCCGTAGTTTTAATTTCATCAAACAATCTGAAAATCAAGCCCGTCTTACCCAATCTTCTTGGGGAAATCATCGTCACATTACGGCCGTTTTCAAGATGCCCCATCAACTGAGCCAGTTCATTCTCGCGGTCGCAAAACAAATCTTTGGACCGATACGGTTCAAGAATAAAAGGATTATCACTCATACGCTATTTTTTCTGCAAAGATAAGTAACAAAATGTTACTAACAAAATGTTACTTGAAAAATTTTCCTACGCTTTCCCTTTGACAAAGAGAATGGCCATCAGCGGCAACGCGAGGATGGCCATTGTTGCGCTTACGGGGAGGTAGATACCGAAGTTGGCGTAGTTGACGATGACATAGGTGATGGCCAGCAGGCCCACGCCCATTGCGGAGGATATCCAGTAGTGACGACGGATGTCCCCGCCCGGACGGATGACCTGGCTGAGGTTGGGAACGCCGAGGGAAATGAAACCGATGGGGCCGCAAATGCTGACGCAACTCGTCACGAGGCACATAATCATCAATAAAGTCAACGCCTTTTTCAAAGGAGAAAATTCGATTTCCCCTTCCGCGTGACG
>CADAFY010000141.1 GCA_902787255.1 uncultured Bacteroidia bacterium | reverse complement strand
GGGGCGGTCTCGGCAGCCACCGCTACCAAATTGGTTTCTCGGGGGACTGCTATGACACCTGGGAGGTGTTGCGTTTTCTGCCTTATTTTACCGCCACCTCCTCCAATGTCGGTTATGGCTATTGGGGACACGACATCGGCGGTCATATGCGGCTCAAGGGTACGGACCCGTATAAGCCGGAAGTCTATACGCGCTGGTTGCAATATGGCGTCTTTACGCCCATCTTCAAGACCCATTGCGCCAAGTCGGCCAAGACGGAACGCCGCTTCTGGGCCTATCCGCCGGAATACGCCGCTCCGATGCGCGAAGCGGTGCGCTTGCGCTATGACCTTTCTCCTTATATCTATGATGCCGCTCGCCAAGCCTATGACACGGGCGTGTCCATCTGTCGGCCGATGTACTACGGCTGGCCGGAAAATGAGGAGGCGTATGCGATGAAAGAACAGTACTTGTTCGGAGACCATATCCTAGCGACGGCCGTATGTACACCGGTGGATGCCGAAACGGGGCTGGCTCCCCGCGAAGTGTGGTTCCCGCAGGGCTGTGACTGGTACGATATGGCGACGGGTATGCTGTACAAGGGCGGTCAGACGCTGGCTTTGTCCTATACACTGGATGAGAATCCCTGGTATGTCAAGGCGGGTTCCATCCTTCCGATGGCAGATGCCGGGATTCAGTCCCTGCAGGAAAAGAATAATGTGCTACGCTTGCTGGTGGCGCCCGGAGACGGCGAGAGCGCGTATCGTCATTATGAGGATGACGGGCTTTCCCAGGCCTATAGCCGCGATTTTGCGACGACGCTGATTACCAAGACCGCTACCCCGGAATCCTGTACCGTGACCGTTGCCGCCCGGGAGGGGAATTATTCCGGGATAGACCCGCAGCGCCGTCTGCGGTTTGTTTTGGAGGGCGTATCCGTACCTACCCAGATTTCGCTGGACTGCAGTGGCGCATCCATCGTGCTGCCGTACGCGGAACTACCTGAACAAAGCCCGGATCAGGCGGTCTGGACCTATGTGGGCAAGGATCTTGCCGTGGCCATTTATCTGCCTGAGACGCCTGCCTCCGAAGAAGTCTGCGTGCGTTGCGAGTTTGAACCCGTCAACCGCGCTATCCTGCAGGGCAAGAAAGGGCTCTTCCATCGGATGATGCGGATGACGCCGGCGATGAAAGATATGTTCAATACCAGTGTCGACAGTTTCAAACTGCTGTCCCGTCCTTTCCTCAAGGTCGCCCAGTGCGCCTCTCTCATCGAAGCCCGGCCGGAGCGGATGATGTCTTATCTCAACGACATTGATATCCACGCCATAGAGGAAGATTTGCAATGTGAAGCCGACACGGTCAAGGAAACGGAAAAGGATGCGGAAAAGGCCGAGCGAAAGGTGGCCAACATTCTTCGTTTTATTACCCGCATCCAAGCCCAGAGTCGCTTTTGATTTTCGCTGATAAACGCGGATTTTTGGCGGATTGTTGTAATTTTTATAAATTTGCTCCAAACACGGCAATTTTGTCAATTTACCTATGAAGAAATTTAAACTCGGACTGTTTCCCAAAGTGCTTATCGCCATCACCCTCGGCGCCTTGCTCGGCTTGGTTCTGCCGGATGTGGGGGTGCGGATTTTCAAGACCTTCAATGTCCTTTTCGCCCAGTTGCTGAAATTCATCGTTCCGCTGCTGGTGCTGGGACTGGTCACGCCCGCGATTTCCAATTTGGGGAAGGGGGCCGGAAAGATGCTGCTGACGGTCATCGCCGTTTCGTATGTCTCGACTATTTGCTCGGGCTTTTTCGCCTACGGCAGCGCCAGTTGGCTGTTTCCGAAGATTCTCGAAGTGGGCAGCCTGTCCACGGACGCGGCGGCCGCCAAGGTGTTCGAACCGTACATTGATTTGCGTATCCCGCCCTTGTGTGACATACTGACGGCCCTCTGCCTGTCCTTTATGATTGGCGTATGCTGCATCTATATCAAGGGGACGGCGCTCAAGACTTGGTTCGATGAATTCGGGGCCGTGGTGAAACTGACCATCGAGAAGGCCATCATTCCTTTGCTGCCTTTCTATATTTTTACGATGATGTGCGAAATGTCCGCCGCGGGGAAACTGGCCGCTGTGATGGGCACGGGGGTCAAGGTGATTGTGACGGGTGTCATCGTCTCCATTATCTTCTTGATTATCCAATATGTCATCGCCGGCGCTATCGCGGGCAAGAACCCCTTCAAGTGCTTATGGAATATGCTTCCTGCCTATCTGACGGGCTTTTCCATCTGTTCTTCCTCCGCGGTCATTCCGGTCACGCTCGAATGCACGCTTAAGAACGGTGTGTCTGAAGAAACGGGCAATTTTGTCGTTCCTTTGTGCTCGACCGTACATATGTGCGGTTCTACCATCAAACTGGCGGTCACGGCGACGGCAGTCGCTTATGTCACGGGAATGCCGCTGACCTTCGCGCTCTTCGCCAACTTCGTCTTGATGCAGGGGATTGCCGCGGTGGCGGCCCCCGGTGTAATGAGCGGCGTACTGATGGCTTCCGTCGGCTTGCTTGAATCCATTTTGGGCTTCTCGCCTGAAATGACCGCCCTGGTGATGACCATCTACCTGGCCCTCGACGGCTACGGCCCGGCCTGCAATGTCACCGGTGACGGCGGCATCGCCTTGATTATCGACAAACTTTTCCGCAAGAAGGTTCGTTAGGGTTGGATTTTTACAAAAAATCCTTCTTTTCAGGGTTGGATTTTAGCAGAATTTTGTCGTTTTTAGGGTTGGATTTTTACAAAAATCGTTATATTTGCACGCTGAAAATGATGAAATATGGCCTATTATTCCAGAAATATTGATGCGCAACTCCTTCAGTGGAGAGACGACCCGCAACACAAACCGCTTTTGATTCGAGGGGCAAGGCAAGTAGGCAAGTCTTCTGCGGTACGCTTTTTGGGTAAAACTTTCAAGTATTTCATAGAGATTAACCTTGAAAAGCAGCCCAGTTTGAAGTCTCTTTTTGCGGAGGATATAGATGTCAAGAAAACTTGCAGCAACCTTTCTGCTACGCTAGGCATTCCCATCATCCCGTGCGAGACCTTGCTATTCATAGACGAGATTCAAGATTGCATACCCGCCATTATGTCTCTCCGCTATTTCAAAGAAGACTATCCGGAATTACATGTCATAGCGGCCGGTTCATTGCTGGAATTTGCGTTGGAGGAAATTCCTTCCTTCGCCGTAGGGAGAATCAGATCTCTTTATATGTATCCCTTTTCCTTTGATGAGTTTATGACTGCACAGGGATTGGGAATACAATTGGATGCCATTCGTGCCGCCGGACCAGACCAGCCTCTATTGGAGGCTCTTCATCAACAAATGACCGACCAGTTGCGCAGTTTTCTGCTTGTGGGGGGCATGCCGGAAGCCGTCGCCACTTGGATCAATACGCACGATTACCTGGCCTGCTCACATATCCACAGCGATATTATGGACACATACCAGGATGATTTTAATAAATACAAAAAAAAGATTTCTCCCGATTTGCTTCGCAAGACACTTCGATCGGTTGCTAGTCAGTGCGGGACAAAATTTGTCTACAAGAGAGTCGACGAAGACAGTAGAAGCGACAAGGTAAAACAGGCGCTGCATTTGCTCACTCTTGCTGGTCTTATCACCCCCGTTACCCACAGTTCCGCAGATGGAGTCCCCCTTGGTGCGCAGGAAAACGAACGCAGTGTCAAATATCTCTTTCTCGACATGGGACTGCTGCTCACCTGGCAGGGCATTCCCGCTGGGGATATTTTATTGGCTTCCGATGTCGAGCTGGTGAACAAAGGTTCCATATCTGAGGTCTTCGCCGGGCTTGAAATAATCAAGAATAATGATAGTTTTCAACGTCCTGAACTGTTTTACTGGCAGCAAGAAAGCAAAAATGGCAATGCAGAGGTGGATTATCTGCAAGCCCGGAATGGTATGATTTTCCCTATTGAAGTAAAGGCTGGTACACGAGGCGCAATGCAGAGCCTTTACTTGTTTATGCACAAAAAAAGATTGCACGCAGCGGTGCGTACCTCAATGGAAAACTTCGGGTCCTATGACTACACCGATCCCGACCCTCTGGAAAACGAAAGCAGTCCGGTGCGACACATCGAAGTTTATCCCCTTTACGCCCTAGGTAATTTATTTCCAAGACGAGAAAGATAATAAGTGTTTTTTGCCAACTTTTGGCTTCCGTCGGCTTGCTTGAATCAATTTGGGCTTCTCGCCTGAAATGACCGCCCTGGTGATGACCATCTACCTGGCCCTCTCCCTCTCCCAAACTCCCACTGCATTACAAAGTCAGAAAAAATAGTAAGACCCCAAATCGCCATTGCAGCAGTCTGGTGCCTATTGTTATCGCCTACTTAGAAAAT
>CADAFY010000140.1 GCA_902787255.1 uncultured Bacteroidia bacterium | reverse complement strand
TGCCCGTTCCCATCAAAAGACTGAGAATGAAGATAATGAGAACTTTCATAATCTATTGATTAAGGCTGCCATCGACTCTGTCAAGAAGTATGGCAAACCCTGCAAATTCGACCCGAACACGAAAATCTCGCCCGGCGCCAGCGCCGTGATGAATTTGGGTGTAATTCTGTTGTTGATATTTTCCATGGGTGTACTCTTTAAAAGTGAATGTCTGCCAAGCAAAAGCTTTATTCAGCCAAATTTAGGGGCTTGTCATCAAAAAAGCAAGACTCCATTGATAAAATTCTTCAAGAATTGACTGAGGGAGGGAATGTCGGTTTCTTGAGGAAGGGGACCGTTGCTGGGCATCACGACCTTGGAGGAATCCGGAAACCGAAGGACGGGACTTTGTTTATAGGAGCACAGGCCAAGAGCTTGGGCCCGGTTCATCAGCTGGCCGTAGATTTGCCAAAACTCTTTGCCGTGCGGCGCATTCTTTTTCCGGGCCTTTTCAAATTCCGTATAATGAATATGGTGCGCATACTCGTGGATGGCTACTTCGATAAGATCGTGCTTGGCCGCCCATCCCGTATGAAGAACGATTTTGCACGTCTTTCCATAATAAGTTCCCAGGCGCCTTTTCGGTTTGTCCTCTTTGAGAACCACCGTAAACGGCACCCTGCACGGATATATTGCGAGGAGCAGATTCTTGTAGTAATCAGGGTCGTTTATCATCTTTGTTGGCCTTAAATCCGATTCTTGGTACAAAGATAATGAATTCTGTTGCCAAACCTCGGCAGAAATGTAGCGGCAGTTTGTGAAGATGAGAAAAACTACTGCCACAAAATGGCAAAATTATTTCTTAAATTTGCCGCCGGAAGGCGAGGTTCGCTTGGCGACAGGGACCCGCGCGAAGGTTAAACTTTAATTTTAAGGCTATGGCAAAGAATTATTTCGACAGGTACGTCTGGCTGATCAGCACGATTGCCCGGCACGAGTACGTCCGTTTCTCGGACATCAACGATGCTTGGACGCGCTCGTCCATCAACGAGAAGCACGAGAATCTTTCTCAGCGCACCTTTTTCAATCATATCGACGCCATTTTGATGGTTTTCGGGATTGAAATCAAATGCGACCGTTCGCGGGGGTACTACATTGCCAACAACGAATACATTGAGAGCGACGGGATGCGTCAATGGCTGCTGGAGTCGCTTTCGCTGAACAATCTGTTGAATGAAGCGAAAGACATGAAGGGGCGTGTTCTGTTCGAGAAAATACCTTCCAGTCGGAATTGGCTGTCCGTCATCGTGGATGCGATGCGGGATGAGCAGGCGGTCGAAATGACCTACCAGGGCTTTACGAGGCCGGAGCCGCATACCTTTATCGCGCATCCGTGGTGTGTGAAATTGTTCAAACGAAGATGGTATATGCTGGCCCGGAGTGAAGACTACAAAGAGCCCCGCATCTATGCCCTGGACCGCATCCACGAGATTTATCCGGTGGATAAAAAGCTCAAAGTTCCTCATACTTTCAACGCGACGAAGTTCTTTGCGGAATATTTCGGTGTCACCGTGACGCCCGGATGCAAGGTGGAAACCGTGGATGTCCGGGTGATTGCTGGGCAGGCGAAGTATTTCGAGTCGCTGCCTCTCCACGCCTCCCAGACTAAAATTTCGGAAGACGAGCACTACACGGTATTTCGCTACCACATCGTGCCGACCTACGATTTTAAGCAGGAGTTGCTCAGCCGTGGGCCTGCCGTCGAGGTGCTGGCGCCGGAGGGTTTCCGTTCTGAGATTATGGAAGACATCGCGAAGATGGCGGCTAATTATGGGCTGAATCAGTAGGGTGAGATGCTTGACTTTGCAGCGATAGATTTCGAGACGGCCAACGAGTGCCGTTCCAGTGTGTGCAGTGTGGGAGTAGTCATAGTGCGCGGGGGACAGGTGGTGGATTCGTTCTACAGTCTGATTCACCCGGAGCCGGAGTACTACAAATGGTTTTGCCAGGAGGTACACGGTTTGTGCGAGGAAGATACGGACGATGCACCTGTATTTCCCAAGGTCTGGGCGCAGATTGCTCCCAAAATCGAGGGGCTTCCGCTGGTCGCGCACAACAGTCCGTTCGACGAGTCCTGCCTCAAAGCGGTCTTCAAGGTCTATCAGATGGACTATCCGGATTATGTTTTCTATGATACGCTGGCCGTTTCGCGCCTTCATTTCGGATGCCGCCTGCCCAACCACCAGCTTCAGACCGTCGCCGCCGCCTGCGGTTACGACCTCACGAATCATCACCACGCCCTCGCTGACGCCGAAGCCTGCGCCGCCATTGCGATGAGGCTGCTATAATGTCAAGGGAACTACTCCTCGTCACCAATCGGACCAGGCACGAGCATCTTGCCCTTTGAGATCTTGATGCCGTAGGCGATATTGCGAACCTTTCCTTCTTGGGGAACAAGGATTCCCAGGGCAGAGAGGAACTGAACGTCGCGGATAGCGGTGTCCGGTGAAACCTTGGCCAGTTTGGCCCAGTTCTTTGCGGTCAGTTTGCCGGCATAACCGTCCAGATAGATGTTGAGAACTTTCTTCTGTCGCTCATTGATATCGGCCTGCGAATGATTCTGCCAAAAGATAGCCTTGTCCAAGATGGAAGACAACATCTCCTCAGCACCCTTGATGGCTCGGAGCATACAGTCAAGGTACCACTCTATCCATATGGTGATGTCCGTACTTCCTTTCTGGCAACGCTCAAGTGTCTCGTTGTACTTCCGCTTCTCTTTATTGATTTGGCGGGATATGCTGAAATACCGCATCGTGGAGTTGTCGGCCTGGCTCAATGCCAAATCGGCAATGGCTCTACTGATGCGGCCATTCCCGTCATCAAAGGGGTGGATGCTCACAAACCAGAAATGCGCTACGGCCGACTTCACATAATCCTTCGGGGTCGATTCTGCGTTGAACCACTCCAGGAATTTGGACATCTCTGCGGGAACCATCTCCGGCTTCGGCGCGTGGTAATGAATCTTCTCACGCCCCAGGGCCCCGGACTGCACATTCATCTCATCAACGCGGTACATCCCCACATTGATGATTTCCATTCCGCTTCTTCCGGTGGGGAACAAGCAGTTGTGCCAGCCGAACAAACGCTCATCCGTAAGGGGCTTTGCGTAATTGTTCACCGCATCCATCATCATCTCCACCACGCCCTCAATATAGTGCGTCGGCTCAGACTCATTGGTGATTCGGATGCCCATTCTGCGGGCCACGGAAGAACGGACCTGGTCCGAATTCAGGACCACGCCCTCAATCTCCGATGATGCCACAATGTCGTGGGTGAGTGCCTCCACGGCAGCCCGTTGCTGGACATCAAAGCCAATAGCCGACAATCTGCCCTCCAGGAAGCCGGCTGCCTTATTCACCTTTGCCAGGTGCTGATCTATCCGGTCTTTATCCCAAGTAAAATGCGGCCAATTCTCTGTCTGATGAATATACATATCCGGTTCAATTTTCTGCAAATATAATCATTTGCGGGAAATAAACCGCAATTTTTGCGGATTATTAGCCGCATGTCGCTTGATGATGTATACAATTCACGGTCGTCAAAGAAATTTTTATTGCCGCGCAGAGGGGTGTGAGACTGCGATTTGTGAAGAAACTCCGTTTCGACAAGGCGTGGATGCTTCTGTGGAAGATACTTTCAGAAAGACTGATGATGTGGGGTGATTGACATAACAGAGCTAAATTTTCAAGTAACATTTTGTTAGTAACATTTTGTTGCTTGTGTTAGAAACAATTCACGGAAGCAAAAGAAATTCTCTGACTTGGTGGCATAATCTACGCAAGCGTTTTATAATAAAAATTCCTATCTTCGCACTATGGTTGAGTTTATTGCCAATGAGGCGCATTTTAAGGAGGTGGTGGCGCGCGTGCTGAACGTGCGGCAAAGCCTCTGGATCGGGACGGCCGACATCAAGGATTTGTATGTGGGCGACCGTCCGTTCCTGGGCGTGCTGGCCGACCTGATTGGAAAGGGGAGGGAGGTGCGCCTGATTCACGCGAAGGAGCCGGGGCCGAATTTCCGCGAGGATTTCGACCGCTATCCCATTTTGTTCAAGGGACTGGAGCACGTTCTCTGTCCGAGGGTTCATTTCAAAATCATTATTTTCGACTATTCCCTGGCCTATATCGGTTCGGCCAATCTGACCGGGGCCGGGCTGGGGATGAAGAGCGCGAACACCCGCAATTTCGAGGCCGGCGTCCTGACGGACGAGCCCGCTCTCGTGGATGCGGCTATCGAGCAGTTTGATTCTGTCTGGGCCGGACTCAGGTGCAAATCCTGCGCTCGCAAAGCCTATTGTCCCGCACCGAGTGCAGGGAAGTAAAATTTTTTATATCTTTGGGCAATAATTCTAAAAAACGCTGATATGCCG
>CADAFY010000139.1 GCA_902787255.1 uncultured Bacteroidia bacterium | reverse complement strand
GCCTTGTAGAGCGCATTCACACCCTCGCCCCGGGCTGCGTGCCCGGCTACGCCGGCTGCTGTCCCGTCCAGGACCAGCAGGCCCCGTTCGGACGTGGCCGCCCGCATCCCGGTCGGTTCACCCACAATCACCCAGTCGGGCAGGGGAAAGTCGGGGGATTCCCGCAGGAAGCCTTCCGAAAAGAGATATTGCGTCCCGTCCGGACCCGAACGCTCTTCTTCCCGCGAGAGGATGAGCATCAGGTTGACGGGCATTTCCTTTTTATAAAAGTAGGCGAAGGCGGCCGTCATCGAGACCACGCTGCCTCCGTCGTCATTGGAACCCAGACCCCAGATGGTGTCCTCGTCGTTGCCGGCGTCATACGGGTCGCGGGTGTAGGAGGCCGCTGCAGGAACGGTATCTATATGCGCATCCAGCGCCAATGTTTTCTTTTTCGGGTCGAATTGTTCGTTGAGTGCCAGGATATTGCCGTTGACTACTGCGTGCCGGATGCCTTCCTTTGTCAGGAAGTCATCTATAAGAAAACACACCGCTTCCTCTTCGAACGAAAGGGACGGTGTGGCTATCATTTTCCGCAGCAGTTGCAAGTATTTCTGACAATCGGGCTTCATACTATACCAATGAAATGACGGTTCCACTTTCCTTCGTGAGGTCTTGCGAGGAACGGATGATGACGCGGGCCGCTCCTTCCCGCAAGGCTTGGAAGGCGTTTTCCAACTTGGGCAGCATCCCTTCGTCCACGATGCTTTTTGCGCGCAACTCGTGGAATCCGGCGAGGTCGATGTGGGGAATGACGCTCTCATCGTCGTTCTTGTCCATCAGCACCCCTTTCTTTTCAAAACAAAGCAGCAACTCCGCCTGCAGCGCGATGGCTACCGAAGAGGCGATGGTGTCCGCATTGGTGTTGAGCAGATTCCCTTTCCCGTCGTGGTTGATGGCGCAGAATACGGGGGTGATGCCTTGCGCCAGCAGACTATGGATGAAGGCCGCGTTGATGCTTTCGCCCTTGACATCGCCTACAAAGCCGTAATCTACTTTCGTGACGCCGTCGCTGAGCGTGCGCGGGGCCCGTTTGGTGGCCGTAATGACCGAGGCGTCGCAGCCGGACAGCCCGATGGCGTTGCAGCCGTAGCCTTGCAGCAGGGCGGTGATATGCTTGTTGCACCAGCCCGCATAGACCATCGTCACCACTTTCAAGGTCTCTTCATCCGTAACCCGCCGTCCTTCAATCTTGACGGGGGTCTGGCCGAGTGCCTGCTGGATGGACGACGCCATCACCCCGCCCCCGTGGACAAGCACCTTGGGTCCTTCCAGGGCAGCAAAGTCCCGGCAGAAGGCTTGCAGCATAGGCTCGTTGTCGACGACATTGCCGCCGCTTTTGACCACCTTGATGGTGTTATGCAGACGCGTGACCCTCATTAGTAATTATCTTGTAAAAGTTTCTTGATGACCGTCTGGGCGGAAACCACGCGGTTGGCGGCTTCCGGAATGACCAGCGAAGTGGGGGCTTCGATGACCTCGTCCGTGACAATCATATTGCGGCGCACCGGCAGGCAGTGCATAAAGTAGGCGTTGTTGGTCAGGGCCATTTTCTCCTTGCTCACCGTCCAGTTGCGGTCTTGGTTGAGGACCTTGCCGTAGTTGTCGCCTTCGTAGGCCGACCAGTTCTTGGCATAGACGAAATCCGCGCCTTCGAGGGCTTCGTCCTGGTTGTGGGTGACTTTCGCCTTGCCCACGAATTCGGGAGCGAGGTCGTAGCCTTCGGGGTTGGCGATGACAAATTCGTAATCCGTCATATTCAGGCCTTCCGCAAAGGAATTGGGCACCGCCTGGGGCAGGGCCTTGGGATGGGGAGCCCAGGTCATCACCACTTTCGGCTTGGCCGTTTTCTTGTGCTCCTCGATGGTAATCATATCGGCGAAGGTCTGCAGGGGATGGCGGGTGGCCGCTTCCATACTGAAGACAGGCTTGCCGGAGTATTGGATGAACTGGTTGAGGATGACCTCTTCGTAGTCATCTTTCTTGCTCTCGAAACGGGCGAAGGAACGCACACCGATCAGGTCGCAGTAGCATCCCATCACGGGAATGGCTTCCAGCAGGTGCTCGCTCTTGTCGCCGTCCATAATCACGCCGCGTTCGGTCTCCAGTTTCCAGGCACCCTGGTTGACATCCAGCACGATGACATTCATCCCGAGGTTGAGTCCGGCTTTCTGCGTGCTCAGGCGCGTGCGCAGACTATTGTTAAAAAAGACCAGCAGCAACGTCTTGTTTTCCCCCAGGGCCTTGTCGGCGAAGGGATGTTCCTTGACATATTTGGCGGCGGCGAAGGCGTCTTTCAAATCGCCCAGTTGGGTTACGCTTGTAAAATGTTTCATTTTGTCAATTCTTTCCAGGCTTGTACAAAAGAGGCGGCGGTCGCTTCGCTCACGCACAGGGCGGGGAGGATGCGGATGACCTTGGCGCCGGCGGCTCCCGTGAAGAAATGTTTCTCGAAGAGCAGGCGGTCGCGCAGGCCCACATATTCGTCTTTGAGTTCCAGGCCAATCATCAGGCCGCGGCCCCGGTATTCCTGAATGGCCTTGTCGCCCGCAAACGCTTTTTCAAAGTACTGTCCCACTTTGGCGGCGTTCTCGATCAGGTGTTCGTTCTCTATCACGTCCAACACGGCCAGTGCGGCGGTGCAGGCGAGGTGGTTGCCCCCGAAAGTCGTGCCAAGCATACCGTACTGTGCGTGGAAATCGGGAGCGATGAGCACGCCGCCCATCGGGAAGCCATTGCCGATGCCTTTGGCCACGGTAATCAGGTCGGGGCGGATGCCGCTGCGCTGGTGGGCGAAGAACTGTCCGCTGCGGCCGTAGCCGGATTGGATTTCGTCCAGAATCAGTTTGGTGCCGTATTGCTTGCAAAGGGCGCTGAGCGTGCGGAAAAACTCGTCCGAGGGCTCGTAGATGCCCGCCACGCCCTGGATGCCTTCAATGATGACGGCGGCGAATTCCTTCGTGGCGAGGGCCTTTTCCACCGCGGCTGCATCGTTCAGGGGAACGAAGACCACGTTGGGCGTCGCGTTGAAGGGGGACTGGATTTTGGGGTTGTCGGTGGCGGCGACGGCTCCGCTGGTCCTTCCGTGGAAGGCCTTGGAGAAAGCGAGCACCTTGGCGCGGCCCGTCTCGAAGGAGGCGAGTTTCATCGCGTTTTCGTTGGCTTCGGCTCCGCTGTTGCAGAGGAAGAACTTGTAGTCGTCATAGCCCGACACTTTGCCCAGCCGGCGGGCCAGGTCTTTCTGAAGGCCGTTCTGCACGGCGTTGGAATAGAAGCCCAGTTTGTTCAGTTGCTCGCTGAGCATCTTGACGTAGTGAGGATGGCAGTGGCCGATGCTGATGACGGCGTGACCGCCGTACAGGTCGGTGTATTCCACCCCGTTCTTGTCCCAGAGCGTGGTCCCGAGTCCGCGTACCGGCTCGATGTCCCACAATTTATATACTTCGAACAATTCCATTTTAGAAGGCGGAGGCTTTGAGTTGCAGGCCCGTCGTTTCGGGAAGGCCGCAGATGAGGTTCATATTCTGGAGCGCCTGTCCGCTGGCTCCTTTCAGCAGGTTGTCAATAATGGAGGTGATGACCAGTTTGCCGTCGTGCTTTTCGACCTGGACGAGGGCCTTGTTGGTGTTGACCACTTGTTTGAGGTCGAGAGGCTTTTCCGTCACGAAGGTGAAAGCGGCATCCTTATAATAGGCTTGATAGAGGGCGACGGCTTCTTCCTGGCTCAGTGCACTGTCAACGGTGATGCTGGCGAAAATGCCCCGGGTGAAGTCGCCACGGACCGGAACGAAGTTGATGGGCGCGTCAAAACCTTTTTGCAGGAGTCCCAGGTCACGGCGAATTTCAATCAGATGCTGGTGGGTGAAGACCTTGTAGGTCGAGATGTTGTTGTTGCGCCAACTGAAATGCCCGGTGGCGGAGGGTTTTACGCCTGCGCCGGTCGAGCCTGTGATGGCGGTAATGTTGATTTCACTCTTCAGCAGGCCGGCTTGGGCCAGGGGCAGCAGCCCCAGTTGGATGCAGGTGGCGAAGCAGCCCGGGTTGGCGATGAGCGTCGCACCGGTGATTTTCTCCCGTTGCATCTCGGGCAGGCCATAGACATAGCCTTCGCTCTCGTCCCGGAAATCCTGTGCGAGGTCGATGACCTTGAGTCCTGTCGGACGCGGGTTGGCGGCCCAGAATTCGCGGCTCTTGCCGTGGGCCCCGCAGAGGAAGAGCACGTCGACGGCGTTGAGGTCGAAACTGTCGCTGAAACGCAACTGCGTGTCGCCAATTAGTCCTTCGTGTACATCGTAGAGGTAGTTGCCGGCGTTGCTTTCGGAGTGGACGAACACGATGTCGGCCTGCGGGTGATGGACCAGCAGCCGCAGC
>CADAFY010000138.1 GCA_902787255.1 uncultured Bacteroidia bacterium | reverse complement strand
TGATCAATGTCGCGGATGCGGGCAATGTCGAGCGCAGTCTGTACCTGACCTTGCAGTTGATGGAACTGGATGTTCCGATGGTGCTGGCACTGAATATGATGGACGAACTGGAAGGGAACGGCGGCAGCATCCGCATCAACGAAATGGAGCGCTTGCTGGGCATTCCGGTTGTCGGAATCTCCGCCAGCCGCAACGAGGGTATTGAGGAAATGCTGGAACACGCCCTGCACGTAGCCCGGTACCAGGAGACGCCGGCCCGCAAGGACTTTTGTGACGAGAACGATTATGGCGGCGCCGTCCACCGTTGCCTGCACGCCGTGATGAACTTGATAGACGAGAAGGCGAAGGCAGCGAAGATTCCCACGCGTTTTGCCGCGACCAAACTGGTGGAAGGAGACCCGTGGGTGGAGCGGATGCTTGACCTACCCGAGGAGACGAGTCAATATATCGATAGATTGGTAGAAAAGATGGAGCGCGAGCGGGGACTGGACCGTGCGGCGGCCATTGCCGATATGCGTTACGCCTTCATCCAACGCTTGTGTGAAGCGACGGTCGTCAAGCCCCGCGAGAGCAAGGAATATCTCCGTAGCCGCCGGATTGACAAGGTGCTGACCGGAAAATGGACAGCCATTCCCATTTTTGTCGCCGTGATGTGCCTGACGATTTACCTGGCCATCGATGTGCTCGGCACTCCTTTGCAGGCACTGCTCCAAAGCGGCATCGATGCCTTGGGCGGCTTGACCGATGCGGCGATGGCTCGCTGGGATATCGCGCCGTTCGTCCGTTCGCTGGTATCCGACGCTTTCTTCGGCGGTGTAGGGACGGTCGTCAGTTTCGTGCCGATTATCGTGATTTTGTTTTTCTTCCTCTCTATGTTGGAGGACAGCGGCTATATGGCGCGCATCGCCTTTGTGACCGACCAACTTTTGCGCAAACTGGGTCTTTCCGGACGAAGCATCGTGCCCCTGCTGATCGGGATGGGATGCAGCGTGCCGGCCGTGGTGGCGACGCGCACCCTGCCTTCCTCGCGCGACCGTCTGAAGACTATTCTGCTCATTCCTTTTATGAGTTGCTCGGCCAAAATTCCCATCTATGCCTTTTTCATCACGGCCTTCTTCCCGCATCACGGAGGATTGGTACTTTGCGGACTGTATCTGCTGGGGATTCTGATGGGTGTGCTGACGGCGTTGGTCGGGAAAAAAATGGAACGCTCCGAGGCGGCTCCCTTTATTATGGAACTCCCCAATTATCGTTTGCCCCAACTGCGCAATGTGGGGCTGTTGCTGTGGGAAAAGACCAAAGATTTTCTCGTGCGGGCCTTTTCTGTCATTCTGTTGGCCACGTTCGTCATCTGGATGCTGCAGACGCTGGACTTCCACTTCAATATGGTTGAAAATGGAGAAGGGAGTATGCTGGCCTGGGTCTCCGGTCTGCTGGCGCCGCTTTTCGCCCCGCTCGGCCTGGATGACTGGCGGGTGGTGACGGCCTTTATCTCCGGTTTTATGGCGAAGGAAAGCGTCGTGGCGACGATGGATGTGCTGGGCGTGTTATCCACGATGACGGCGCTGAAAGCCGTTCCCGTGCTGATTTTCAGTCTGCTTTATACGCCTTGCGTGGCAACCATTGCCACGGTCCGGGCGGAACTGGGGCGCAAATGGGCGCTCTTTATGGTCGTTTTCCAATGCGTACTTGCCTGGCTTGTCGCATTCCTCGGATACCAGATCGCCTTGCTGCTGGTCTGAGTTATAAGTATAGGGGAAAATTTGCAGATTTGGGGAAGATTGCTTACCTTTGCGAAAGTTGTTAACCAAGGGTTCTGCTTCCAAGCGGGGCTCCTTTAATTTTTGTACGAAGATGGATATCCATTATATGACCCAGGAAGGGTTGGATAAACTCAAGAAGGACTTGGCCGATGCCATTGCCAAACGTCCTGTGATTTCTGCCGCCATTGCGGAAGCGCGTGAAAAGGGCGACCTGTCCGAGAATGCTGAATATGAATCGGCCCGTGAACAGCAGGGTTTGCTCGAGCTTCAGATTGCCAAATTGCAAAACCTTATTGCCTCCGCCCGCGTCATCGACGAGAGCCAGGTGGGCATCGACAAGGTACAGTTGCTCAACAAGGTCAAGATTAAAAACCTGGCCTTGGGCAAGGAGATGGAATTCACCCTGGTCGGGGAGAACGAAGCGGACTTTGCCCACGGCAAATTGGCGGTAACCACGCCCATCGGAAAGGCCTTACTCGGCCATCTCAAAGGCGATGTGGTTGTTGCCAAGACGCCCGCCGGTGAGATGAAAATGGAGATTCTCGATATTTCCCTGTAGTATTTTTCCAAGCCTATGGCAACCATTTTTACCCGAATCGTCCGCGGCGAAATCCCTTCTTACAAGGTCGCCGAGAATGAAGACTATTATGCCTTTCTGGACATTGCGCCCCTGACCGCCGGTCACACGCTGGTCGTTCCCAAGCACGTGGAAGATGACTATATTTTCCATCTGGATGAGAAAACTTACGAAGGACTCTGGGCCTTTGCCCGGAAAGTGGCCCTCGCGGTGAAGGCGGCCGTTCCGTGCAAGCGGGTCGGCGTTGCCGTGCTGGGAATGGAAGTTCCGCACACCCATATCCACCTGGTACCCCTGCAGCAGGAGGGAGATTTGGATTTCCGCAAAGAGAAACTTTCCTTGCCGCAAGAAGAGATGGCGCGCATCGCCGCTTCTATTCTCAAGGAGTTTGAGGCACTTTCCTAATCAGTACCCTATGTTTGACATTTCTTGTTTCCCCATCCGCTCCTTCCGGCGTTCGCATCTGTTGGGGTTCTTTGCCTTGTTGTTCTTGGCAACCTCCTGCCATTACGCCCGCTTGGAAGGCTGTGTGGAAGGGGTGGACTCCGACACCTTGATTGTTGAGAAACAGTTTGTCAGTTACAAACTGGCGACGGATACCCTCATTACCCGTCCGGACGGCCGTTTTTCCTGCAAGTTGAAATTTGATTCCCCGAATCCAGAGTTCTACTTTGTGACCTATCACGGGGTGCGGCTGGCCAGCCTGCTGGTCAAGCAGGGTGACAGGATTCACATCGAGGCCGATACGCTCGGACATTGCACCGTCGAGGGCTCGGAGGAATCCGTCCGGATGATGGAGAGCGACCGGGAATATGCGAAAATCAACGACCGCTGCGCGGCCCTGGCCCTTCGTCTGGAAGGTCTTCCCCAGAACACAAAGCACGCGGCAAATCTGCGGCGGGAATATTTTGAAAATTACATCCAACTGTATCGTTCGAGCGTGCGCTATATCATCGAGAACAATCGTTCCCTGACGAGCGTGCCTGTGATCTTCCGCAAATTGGGTGAACTTCCGGTGTTTAGCCAGCGTATGGATGCGTTGCATTTCCGCTCGCTGGCCGATACCCTGGCTACTTGCTATCCGACTTCTCCCTATGTCCGTTCCCTGCAGAAAGAGGCGACCGCCCGTATGAAGCAACTCAACTATTCAGAAAGGATGGACACGGTGGCCGTCGTAGGGTTCCCTGACATTGAGCTGCCGGACATCCGTTCGGAGAAAGTCAAACTCAGTTCCGTGGACAGCAAGGTGATTCTCCTGCATTTCTGGACTTCGACCGACGGGGTGCAGAAACTCTACAATCAGGATATACTGAAACCGCTCTATCAGCAATACCACGCCAAGGGCCTGCAAATCTATCAGGTGGCCCTGGATGCGGATAAGTTCGGTTGGGCACAGGTGGTGAAGGCGCAGAAGATGCCTTGGATCAATGTCTGTGACATCCGGGGCGGAGCCTCCACCAATGTGATGCTCTACAATGTGGCGAATTTGCCTACGACGTATGTGATTGCGGACGGTGAGATGTATGCCGAGCAACCGAAAGACGCGCAGTCCCTTCGCAAAATCGTGGAGAAAATCCTGAAATAAACCCTACCCCGGCTGGTGCTGGATGCCTAGCAAATTTCCAGCGCGACCTCTACCATATTGGTGAAGGTCGTGCGGCGTTCTTCTGCCGTAGTCGCGGTTCCGTGGAGGACCAAATCAGAAATCGTGCAGATGGTCAAGGCCTTTGCCCCGCAACGGGCGGCGTTCATATAGAGCGCGGCCGCTTCCATTTCGACGCCCAACACCCCCATGTCAATCCAGGCCTGCGGCTGGGGATGGGCGGAGTAGAATACATCCGAAGACATAATGTTGCCTACCTTATAGGAGTACCCTTTCTCATCGCAGACATTGGCGGCGGCGCGCAGCAGGTCAAAATCCGCGATGGGGGCGTAGGTGCCGGGCAGTTGGAACTGGGCACCGTAGTTGGAATCGGTACAGGCACCCATCGCCAGCACGAGGTCCCCGATACGCAGGTCTTGGTGGTAGGCCCCGGCGGAGCCGACGCGGATGATGGTCTTGACGCCGTAGAAGTTGAACAGTTCATAACTGTAGATGCCGATGGAGGGCATTCCCATTCCGTG
>CADAFY010000137.1 GCA_902787255.1 uncultured Bacteroidia bacterium | reverse complement strand
GTCTCGCTATCGTTGGCGATGCAAATGAGTTTGTAGATATTACCCTTGAAATGCCGGTAGTACTGAGAATTTGCCATGATGTTGAATATATTTGGCACGAAGATACGGAATTTAGGGCAAAGGTCATTGTATCTTCAGCCCTGCCGGTCAATTTTTCACCGACATTTTCTATGACATTCTTGGAAGATGTCGGTTGTTTTTTGTAAAGAACCGCTGTAAAGAAACCCTCGGTCCAATATTCCGGCGCGGGAAGTCCGGCCTCGGCCAGTTCATAGTGGTGCTGAGTGAGTGAGGTCGTCTCCGTTGGCGGCTACGATTATTCTTTCAGGCAAGCCAAGGGAATAACATGGACGCCATCAGGACGAGTATATGAGTATTCACCGCCGGTGATGACCATCAGAAGATCGGGTTCGCGGAGGGGAACTTGCTTTTCCTCTTGATTGTGTTTGCGGATGAGATTCGCCAACTCTTTTAGGTGCTTTGCTCCGTCTTCTATTTCCGCGCTACCCAATTTGCATTCAATGAGGGCGTAGCGTCCGTCTTCCAAGTGAAGGACAATATCAGCTTCCAATCCATAGCGGTCATGGTAGTGGGAGATTACGCCATCGAGCGATGCTGAATAAACCTTGAGGTCCCGGTGAGCAGCTGGCCAGGGCCGAGACCTAAGGAGGCTACGGCGACTGAAGGGTCGCAGAAACTGCGCTTCTCGCCGCTGCGGATAGCAGTCTTGGAACGGATGGAAGGGTTCCAGGCACCGATGTCCTGAATGACGAAGAGTTTCTCCAATGCCGCTACATATTTGTCGAAGGTGCTGCGAGAGAGGGAGTCGTTGTTGGCAGTGACATCGGCCAAAATAGTGGATTTATCCACCATAGTGGAGACATTGCGGGCATAGGAACGAAGGATGGCTCGGGCGATTTTGGGATTAAGTTTTTCCTTAGCAGCTTTGGAGACATCTTTGTCGCAGACGGTCTTTACATAATTCTTGGCTATAAGGAGTTTGCCGCGCTCAGTTTTGGGGTGCAAGGCTGCGGGCCATCCACCGCGGCAAGCTGCGAAAATAAGGTCTTCCACGCTCATCTTTGACCGGGCGCCCAAATCCATTTTGGGATTGTCGAAGAGGGTCTTCAGAGATATGTCACCTGTGGATTCGCCAGATTCGTATAGACTCATGGGATACATCGTGAGGTCAGCGATACGGCCCGTTCCCGTGTGGGCGGTCTCGTCAGTATCGGCCGCAGCTGATCCAGTAAGAATGAACTGCGAGGGTTTCTGCCGACGGTCGCAGGCTACGCGGACGGCATCCAATAGGGTGGGGGCGTCCTGCCATTCGTCAATCAGGCGGGGAGTTTCGCCTTCCAGCAAGAGCGACGCTTTGGTGAGGGCGGTGGCCAGGAACTCATCCCGTTTGTCCGTATCCTGTAATTCAATGATGCTTGCTGCCTTCTGCTTTGCCGTGGTGGTTTTTCCGCACCATTTTGGGCCTTCTATATTGACGGCTCCAAAGGCGTCCAGATAGTCTTGCAACTGGTCATCAATGACTCTTTTTAAGTAGTCCATAATTATGCTGTTTAATTTTGGCGCAATTTAGGCATTTTGAAATATTCCCGAAAAATTCGGCGGTAACATTTGTGGCATTTCGGCGGTAACATTTGTGGTAAAATTGCAGTACGAATTTGATAATATTGAAACATTTGTGTCATCTTTTGGGAAAACAATGCGATTGTTTTTTATAGGGGGAGATAACTTTGCAACTGAAAAGAAAACACAAATGATAACAGAATTTATGAGCATCCCTAAGCACTCACTGTCAATGCAAAAAATGCCGTACCCGTCTCCGACGGTCCGGACGGTATCCCTGTCACTCTATCAGTCGGCTTTGCTCAATACGAGCGGCGTTTCCAACGATGCGTGGATCATCGACTCTGATAAAGATGAATATGACTGGTAAAATGGAACATATTATTATGAAGTACCTAAATTTCTCATTTTTCTTATTGATGGCGGGCGTCCTGGCGGGAACAGCCTCTTGCAAGCGGGAAGAGATGAATGCTATCTCCCAAGGCGGATCTGCATCTGAAAGTCGCGGATTTATTCTTGAAGCATACCATAAAGGCACATCAAGCCCGGAACGCAACAAGACTGTCCTGGATGTGGCCGATGGTTCCGTCCTTTGGCATCGTGGTGACGCCTTGAAATTGATAACGGAAAACGATGTCTTTACTTCTTGCCCCCTTTCTTTGGACGAAGATGTGTCCAGCGCCGTTTTTGAATTTGAAAACGTTACCGGAGAGCCGGCATACGCCGTCTATCCTGCTGCGACTACCGCCATTTATGACGGTACGGACTTGAAGGTAACCATTCCTTCCGTTCAGGACGGAACATTCGCCGGCGCCGCTATTGAAGTGGCGGCCGTCGATGGCGACAATCCGATTGCACTCCAGAATCTGGGCGGTCTGTTTCAGCTGGTTATCGACAATGAGGATGTTCGTAAAATTGTCCTGACATCCAACGCGTCAGAAAGTCTGACCGGGGAAGCGAGCGTCTCTTTTGATGATGAGGGCGTTCCGCAAATCACTTCGGTGACGGACGGCAGTTCCAGTATCGTCGCCACCATTTCCGGAGCGGGAACTTGGTATCTCGCTACATTGCCCGTCACTATGGCGGAAGGCTTGTGCGTGGAATTGTTCGATGAAAACGATCAGCTCATCGGCGAAAAATTCTCCTACAACGAATTGACCGTGCAGCGCCGGCAGATCCGCAAACTGGGTTCATTCGGCAATGCTCTTTCCGGACGCTTCTATATCAAAGCCGGCGGAACGGGCGACGGTACCAGCTGGGACGATGCGGCTTCCATTGATCAACTCGTCAGCGGAGGTAACGGCCGCTATGTTTTTCTCGCGGCGGGCATCCATACGATTTCCAAGGAAATAACCATCGGCGCCAATGTCACCTTCACGCTTTTTGGAGGCTATCCGGCCGATGCCGCCGGAACTTCCCTGGACGGACGCGATATCCTGAACAATGAATCCGTCATCGACGGTGGCGGCAAGCGAATCCTGGTGTTTAACTCTCAAGGTACGTCCTCGACAGCCATTGACGGGGTTACATTCCAGAATGCCACTTCCGCCAGCCAAGGTTCCGCCCTGGTCATTCAAAACGCCGAAAAAGCGGTTTTTACGCATTGTACGGTCAAAAACAACGGCTCGACTTCGTCTACCAATGCCGGTGTCATCCGCGCCGTCGCCGGTGCCATGACTTTCAAGGATTGCACTTTCTCCGGCAATGCTACGTCCGGTCAGGGAGGTGTCTTCTGTATGACGGGCGCCAATGCCGACCTGTCGCTCTCCGACTGCGTATTTACCGGCAATTCAGCAGCAAAGGAAGGAGGAGCCATCTATATGTCCAATGGCCGCCTGAGCATCAATCATTGTACTTTTTCCGCCAACTTGGTAACCAGGACGAGCGACCCCTGTTATGGAGGCGCCCTGTCCGTCGCAGGCGGAACTGCCTCTGTCCGCGGCTATACGACCTTTTCTTCGAATCTGGCATTGCGTGGCGGGGCTGTCAATCTGCTGGCCGGCCCGTCTTCAACGGCGTGTCTTTCGCTGGAAGACGTGACATTCTCCTCCAACCATGCTTCCGCCGGCGGACAGGGGGGCGGTGCCGTCTGCGTCAACTATTCGACCGCAGAAACCGGTACGGCCACATTGAATGCCAAAGGCTGTCTGTTCGATGGGAACATCGCCTATCCGGATGCCGTCAGTACTGCCGGCGATATGACCACGGCGAAAGGAGCCGGAGGGGCTCTTGCCGTCCAGACCAATGCAACGATCCGGCTGGATGCTTGTGAATTTACCGGCAATCTGGCCGGAACCAACGGGGCTGCCATCCGGATCAAGGGATCCGGATCCAAGTTGTTTATGAACTGTTGCCGTCTCTACAGCAACACCGCCCGGCAAAATGGCGGGGCATTGGCCGCCGAATCCGCTTCTTTCGTGGCGATGAACAACTGTACATTCTATCAGAATACCGTCTCCACGACGGTCGGAGCGTCGATGCTGTATATGGATTCGGCGTCGATGCTGATGGTCAATACCTCCTTGATGAACAATTCGGGCAAGGTGTCCTGCCTGTCCGCCGCAGGTACTTCCGAACATGAATCCATCATCGCCAATAGTCTGATTGTCAACAAGAGTTCTTCAAAAGCCGCCATCGAATTGGATGATCTCGCGGTGGTTTCTTACGGCCACAATATCTATTCGCTGATGACGGATGCCAATGCCAAGTGGACATCGGAAGATGCAACGGATCATCCCGACCTGCAGGACAGGCCGGCGAAGACCGCCTGGGACGGAGACGGGAAGGTGGTGACCTATGCGATTCCTGCCGCTTTGATCCGGAGTACGCCCGTCCGTATCATTTCTGCCATCAATACTTTCGATACCGCTTGCGGAACGGATTTTTATTCCTGGCTAACGACAGTGGTGGACAAGGTGGAAGGATGCAGCCCGCTGGACGTCGATGCACGGGGCGTAGCCCGTTCCGCCGAAACCCGTTGGCCCGGTGCTTACGAAGCGAACTAATTTGAGCATTTGACAAGATGATATATAATAATAAGGTATATATGCCTCCTGTCAGCGACTGGTTGCTCCTCGGTCCTGAGAATGACGCGCTCATCCAGATATCGGGTGAGCAGGATAATGACAATGAGGGATGGGGAAGCGGCGGTTCGATGGATTGGACGGATGACTAGTCCCATAGCATAGGAGGAAACAGAATGAAAAAACAGATACTTCTCTTGGCTGCCGGACTGCTCTGTGCGGCCTGTACAAAAGAAACGGCTCCCGACGACAATGTGTCGGGAGACCGTTTCGTACTTCGCGCTTCCCTTGAACAGGACAAGTCGGACGGGAAGACCGACTCCGGCGAGGAAGGGGAAAAGACGACGCTGAATGAGGACACCGGCGCTGTGCTTTGGGCCGTGGGGGATCAAATCAAAGCGGTATGGAACAGGGGCTCGGCTGTATCCGCCGGCTTGACGGACGTGGATGACACGTACACGTATGCCAAATTTTCCTTCGACAATATGGAAGGCACGCCGGCTTATG
>CADAFY010000136.1 GCA_902787255.1 uncultured Bacteroidia bacterium | reverse complement strand
ACAGGATTTCCGGAACATTTCTTTCCAGGAACTTTCGTTCAGCCCCAATGTCAACTGTATCAGCGGTAACAACGGGGAAGGAAAGACCAATCTGCTGGACGCCATCTATTATTTGTCCATGACCAAAAGTGCCTTTTCGGCCCCGGATGCGGCCAATTTCCGCTACGGAACGGCCGGCTTCACGCTGGGCGGCACCTATGCCATGGAGAACGGCCTGGAGTCGCGTTTTGCCTTGCAGGTGACCAGGGAAGGGAAAAAGTTGGTCCGGGACGACAAACCTTACTCGCGTATGGGTGAGCATATCGGGGTGCTCCCGCTGGTGATGGTCTCGCCCGGGGATATTCGCAGATGGACCGGGAGTATCTTGCGGCCATCCAGGCCTATGGACGTCTCCTGGCCCAGCGCAACAAAATCCTCAAAGACCCCCTGCCGGACGCTTCGTTGCTCTCGGTGCTGGATGAGCGGATGGCTGCACCGGCAGCAGCCGTGCACGCTGCCCGTACCCGTTTGGCCACGGACCTGCAGCCCGTTGTAGCGGAGTATTACAAACTCATTTCCGGGGGTGGGGAAGAGGTTGCTATTGAGTACAAATCGGACCTGTTTAATGGCTCATTACCAGCTGTTTTTGTGGCGCACCGGGAGCAAGACTTTAGGTTGCGCTATACGGCCTCCGGCATCCAGCGCGACGATTTTCTGTTCACCATGAACGGCCATCCCATCCGCCGCGCCGGCTCACAGGGGCAGCAGAAATCGTTCCTGGTGGCGCTCAAGTTTGCGCAGTACGAAATCATGAAACGCTCGTACGGGTTCGCACCCATGCTGCTGCTGGACGATGTCTTTGACAAACTGGACCTCAAGCGCATCTCCAACCTGATTGGCATGGTGGCCGGCCAGGATTTCGGCCAAATCTTCATTACGGATACGGACGCCGCACGTCTTTCCGGCATCGTGGACCGCATCACCGAGGACCGGGCCTATTTCACCACGTCCGCCGGCACTTTTACCCGTTTGTAAAGCCATGGCAGTCAAGATTCACAGGAAAGAGGCCGTGGGCATGGAAGAGATTGTCCGGCAGTACATTCAGTCCATGAAACTCTCCACCGGGCTCAATACCCAGCGGGTCTTCGCCGCCTGGGACGCCTGCTCCGGCGCCGCCCCGTTCACCCTCAAGCGCTTTTTCCGCGGCGGCAAGCTTTACATTACCCTCAATTCCTCCGTCATCCGTAACCAGCTTTACTTCCAGCGGGACGTCCTCATTGAGAAAATGAACGCCTTCCTCTCCACGGACGAGCTTTTCACCGCGGATAACCGCACCGCCTCCTTTGTTCAGGAGCTTATTCTCAAATAATCTGCGTCCTAACGTGCGTAATTTGCAGGGCTACCGGACGGCGTAAACCATCCTTTGGAAGTCTATGCCCAGGACCTTGCGACGTTCTTCGGGAACAAAGCCATAGGATTCGTAAAGCCGGATAAGGTGAGGCATGGTGACATCGGCCACCAGTCCCATCTGCTTGTATCCCAGGCCGATTCCTTTTCGGATGCCGTCCTCGATGAGCAGGCGGCCGATGCCCTGATGCCGGAACGCAGGCGCAACGGCCAGCGAGTCCAGGTAATACTCGCCGGGGCCGGTCTCCTGCTCGGATTCGGCATCCAGCCTCAGGAGGTCCGGCCATAGCTCCACAAAGGTCTTGTGACGGAGGCCGCGGTACAACTCTCCCGGGTAGGAAAGGAGTGCTCCGGCAGCCACGCCATCCACTTCCGCAATACGGGCGAACTTATAGGTATACAGAAGGTCTTCGCGCTTAATGCATTCAATCAGAAGTTGATAGACTTCCTTGTCTATGGGACCTTCCGGCTCAAAGTCATAGAGGTGGAATCCTGCCAGGATGCACTGTGCAAGGAAAGGGGCGTCGGAGGGTAGGGCGTCGCGAACGATAGGTTGTGTGATGGTCATGGGGTTGTCGTTTTCACGCGGTCTGTATTCATTGGGGCAAAGATACGATTTTCCGGAAGAAAAAGCCTTTTTCTGATGGGCAGATTTCGTATATTTGCAGAAACAATTAAGTTTAAATGACAATGAATAAGCCTGTTTCGATAGCCCTCCTGGCTCTGGTCACGTTCACCGTGCCCGCTTTGAGCAGCTTTGCTCAAACCTCCAAGTCTTTCACAACCCTTAAGGAACTTCCTATCACCAGCGTGAAGAACCAATATCGCAGCGGCACTTGCTGGGACTATGCTACGCTGGGCTATTTCGAGAGCGAGATTCTCCGGAAGACCGGTAAGACCTATGACCTCTGCGAGATGTTCGTGGTAAACAAGGACTATATGGACTGCGCTACGCACTATGTCCGGATGCACGGATACAGCCAAATCTCCGAGGGCGGTTCCTGTGACGACGTGGCCGATGTCATCCGCCGGCACGGCATCTGCCCTGAGGAAGCCATGCCCCTGCCGGGTTCCCTTGTGGGCGAGCCGTATGCCAATTTCAAGGTATTCTTCCCGGAACTGGAGAAGACGGTCATTGCGGTTATCTGGAACGAGGGCAAGCCGGAGCTAAACCGCTTCACCACGGAAGAGCAGGCTCCGCTGCGGAATAAGCGGCCCGCCGAGAACTGGCAGGAAGGCGTGCAGGCAGTCATCGACAAGTATGTGGGCAAATGCCCGGAAACGTTTGATTATGAGGGAAAAACATATACGCCCAAGTCTTTTGCCGAGCAGCTTGGGCTCAATATGGACGATTATGTGAGCCTCACCAGCTATACGCATCATCCCTTTGATGAGTGGTTCATCCTGGAGGCTCCTTACAAATGGCGTCTCAAGCCCAGTTACAACATCCCCATTGACCAGCTGATGGCGGCGCTGGACCGGGCCATCGACAAAGGCTACACCGTGGCCTGGGGCGGGGATGTGTCCGGCAGCAACTTCGTGAGAAAGGATTGTATTGCCCTTCTTCCGGAGGGCGTAGTCCCGTCACAGGAGCTGCGACAGCAGCAGTGGGATAGCTGGGAGTTCACCTACGACCACGTGATGCTCATCTATGGCAAGGCCGTGGACGAGGCCGGGAAACCGTACTACCTGGTAAAGAACTCCTGGGGGGAGAGCGGCCCTTACAAGGGCATCTGGTACATGTCCCGCGACTACATGGCCCTGAACACCACCTACATTTACCTGAACCGCGAAGCGTTGGACGGGAAACTCAGAAAACGGATCTCCCGGTAACCCATGAAAGCATTAGTACTCGGCGCAACGGGCGCCATCGGAAGTGATTTGCTAGAGCAGCTGCTCCAGGACGACAATTTCGACCGCGTGGACATCTTCGTCCGCCGGGAAGTGAAGAGTTCATCGGCCAAACTCGTGGTCCACGTAGTGGATTTTGGTCATCCGGAGCAATGGGCGACGCAGCTCACCGGAGACGTCCTGTTCTCCACGCTTGGCACCACCATCCGGGCCGCCGGTAGCCGGGAGGCGCAGTGGAAGGTGGATTATACCTATCAGTACAATGCGGCAAAATCGGCCCGGGAGAATGGCGTGCCCGTGTATGTGCTCGTGTCCTCCGTGGGCGCCAATGCCAAGTCCAAAGTCTTCTATACCAAGATGAAAGGCGCCCTTGACGATGCCGTGCAGGCGCTGGGCTTTCCCGGCTGCTTCATCCTTCGTCCGCCGTCCCTGGTCCGGAAGGGGAGTGACCGTTTTGGCGAGAAGGCCGGCATCGTTGCCCTCAAGGCCTTGAATGCCATTGGCCTTATGAGAAACTTTACTCCCATGCCCACCGAAGCCGTTGCCGCTGCCATGATCCGCCTCGCCAAGAGTGGTCGCCAAGGCACCGAAATCATTGATTCTCAAGATATTCTTAAGCGCGACTTCGAGTAGGAGATGGCAATCAATAACTCTACTCATTTTTGGGCAGCGGGCTCATGGGACACAGCCGCAGGCTCAGAAGCGGTTCGGCAGATCTGCGGGATTGCTGTGTTCGGCCGTGGTGCTGTATCACTATCTCAAGACCGCCCGGATGAATCCAGCTGAGGCGCTGAAGAATGAATAATCGCCATCTAGATGCTCCGTGGGGACCTGGGGATCTGATTACAGGCACTTTGTTCGGGGGAAATAGATCCTTCGGCTGCGCCTCAGGACGACAGAGAAACTGCCGCTATCTCAGCCCTGAGGTGGCGGCAGTTTATTTGATTCGGTTTTAAAGACTATTTACAGAGGGTCCGGTAGAAGCCCGTCATCTGGGCCTGGAGGGCGGCGGGGTCAAAGGCTTTGCCGACGGCGGCGTGGAAGGAGTAACCGTAGAAGAGGGACTGGAAGGTGGCGGCAACGGTGTCCAGGTCTTGCTGCGGGCCGATTTCACCGGACGCCACTGCATCGGTGAGAACCTTCTTCCAGAGCGCCACTTCTTCTTGCATAATCTCGTAATAGCGTTCTCCGAGGTCCGGATAGTAGCGCTTGATCTGCAGGATGAGGAGAAGGTAGGCGTGAGTGGGGTTCTCGGGTAAAGTCCCACTTACAGACTCCAGATAGTACGCCCTGGTGTGGACCACGCCCTCAAGATAAGCCTGGATGAAGTCCTTGAGGGACATCCCCTCCGTGTAGTTCACTTTGCGGTGGATGTCCTGCTTTTCCAGCACCTCGCTGATGATGACCTGGCGGAAGAAGTCCAGCTTGGTTTTGGCATAGTAGAAGATGGCGCCGCGGGTGAAGCCCGTGGCCTTTTCCACTTCGTCCAAGGTGAGGTCGCCGATGTTGCGGGTGAGCAGCAGCGACGTCCAAGGTGAGGTCGCCGATGTTGCGGGTGAGCAGCAGCGAGAAGGTTTGGGCGAAGAGCTTCTCCTTATTGTTCTCTCTCATTGCCAATAATGTAGTGTTTCACAAAGATACGCACTTTTTTCACTTTGTTTGCATACTATTTAGTATGTTAATAACATACTTTTTAGTATCTTTGCGCTCTTGTTAGTAGAACCTTAAAGCAAATGGAAACGATTGAACAAGATTTGTATGAAGCCCCTGTAGCTAATGTGATAGTTGTAAAAGCAGAGGGCGCTATTCTCACCGTCTCTGGTGACGCACCACAATATGAAGGACCAGAAGAGTTTTAGGAGGACGCCTTATGAAAAAGAACATTAAGCACATTTTGCCTATTATGTTTGTACTGAGCCTGGGATTCGTCTCTT
>CADAFY010000135.1 GCA_902787255.1 uncultured Bacteroidia bacterium | reverse complement strand
TCGCGGTTGAAGAAGGCTTCACGGAGCTGCCCGTCCGGTGAGCATTTGCCCGGGGTGAACTGACCGTGGCCATTGTCGATGAAGATTTTCATTGTGCTGCAGATAAGAAGTTGTGCAGCTCGTCTGATCCCAACATAAATATACAGCAAGTCAAGGATAAATAAAGGATTATCCTCCGAACGATTTCAGTATCACGCAAATTCACTATCTTTGCACGTCAGAAGGATGAAACTTGACATAAATTGGCCTTGATAAGCCAATTTCCGTGCAACAAAGCAACTTTATAAATTTATGCTTGTTATGAGGTTTGTTTTTGATTTTTTTGCAAAAATTGTTGCATATCTGTTGCACGAGAGCCTTTAAAGTTTCGCTAATTTACTGACAATACGAAAGTTATGGCAGACAGTAATTTTATCGATTATGTGAAGATATTCTGCGCTTCTGGCGCAGGGGGCGCGGGTTCGATGCATCTGCGCCGGGAGAAGTATATTCCCAAGGGAGGTCCGGACGGCGGCGACGGCGGCCGGGGCGGACACATCATCCTTCGGGGCAACGCGCAGTTCTGGACGCTGATTCACCTGCGCTACCGCAAGCACATCAAGGCGGAACCGGGCGGAGCGGGCAGCGGCCAGTTGCGTACCGGACGCAACGGACAGGACATCTATCTGGAAGTCCCCCTCGGCACGGTCGCCAAGGATGCCGAGACGGGCGAAGTCTTGTTCGAGATTGTGGAGGACGGCGAAGAGAAGATTCTCGTGGCCGGCGGACGGGGCGGCTTGGGCAACAACAATTTCAAGTCCGCCACCAACCAGACGCCGCGTTATGCCCAGCCGGGCGAGCCGGGCGTGGAAGGCTGGTTTATCCTAGAGTTGAAGTTGCTGGCGGATGTCGGTCTGGTCGGTTTCCCGAACGCGGGCAAGTCCACCCTGCTGTCGGTGGTCAGCGCCGCCAAGCCCAAGATTGCCAACTATGCGTTTACGACGCTGGAGCCCAACCTAGGCATCGTGGACTACTACGACGGCCAGTCTTTCGTGATGGCGGACATTCCGGGCATCATTGAAGGGGCGCACGAGGGCAAGGGCATCGGTCTTCGTTTCCTCAGGCACATCGAGCGCAATTCTGTCCTGCTCTTTATGATACCCGCTGACAGCGACGATTTCCAGAAGGACTATGACATCCTGCTGGGCGAATTGCGCGAATACAACCCCCAACTGATGGTCAAGCAGCGCGTGCTGGCCATCACCAAATGCGATATGATTGACGAGACGATGCGCAAGCAAATGGAGCCCACCCTGCCGAAGGACATTCCCACCGTCTTCATTTCATCGCTCGAAGGGACGGGCATCAAGGAACTGAAAGACCTGCTCTGGAAGGCGCTGCACGCATAATTATAGACGCTGAAAATATGCTTGAAGAACTTGTAAACTGGGATATAGCCGCCACGCTCTATATCAATTCATTCAACTGCCCGGCCTCGGACGCCTTCTGGCTGTTTATGAGCAACAAATGGGTTTGGGCACCGTTCTACCTGACCCTCGCGGGCCTGCTGATTTGGAAAATCGGCTGGAAAAGAGGACTCATTATGATTCTGGCCACCATCCTGTGCATCACTTGCATTGACCAGTTCTGCAATCTGATCAAAGACACAGTCTGCCGCCTGCGCCCCTGCAACGACCCTGATGTCATCGCCCAAGGCCTGCATATCCTCTCCCCCGCCCATCCCAACTATCCGTACGGATTTTTCTCCGGGCACGCGTCCAACGCCATCGGCTTCGCCGTCTGTATGATTTTTAGTTTCAGATACTATGTGCAGGAACATCCCGAGAAAAAATGGGCGTGGCACACCGGCAACATTATCGTGGTCACTTGGGCCATCCTCGTGGGCCTCAGCCGCGTCTTTGTCGCCAAACATTTCTTCGGCGACGTGCTCGTCGGCTTCCTCGTCGGCATCCTCATCGCCTGCTGCATCTGCGCCCTCGCCAACTGGGTCATCCGCAAGTATATAAAAGCGTAAGAACACTGAAGTGGTTAGTGACACTAACCGCTTGCGGCTATGCTTACCGGCCCTCCAGCAGCGCCCCGCACGCCAGGGTTAGGTCGCGGTAGGTGGCTTCGAAATCGCCGGTATACCACGGGTCGGCGACATCGCGGTGAAGGCCGGCGTGGGACAGCATCAAGGAGATTTTACCTTCGGAATCTTCGGGGAAAATGCGTTTGAGCCACCAGCGATTGGAGTCATCCATATAAACCAGCCTGTCGAATCGCTCGTAATCTGCCCGCGTCACCTGCCGGGCTGTCTTATTGGGGTCGTACGCAATGCCGTGGGCGCTTAGGCAGCGCCGGGCCGGCGGATAGATGCCATTGCCGATTTCCTCGCGCGATACGGCCGCCGACTCGATGTAATATTCATTTTCCAGCCCATTTTCCTTGACCATCGCCTTCATAATGAACTCCGCCATCGGGCTGCGGCAGATGTTTCCGTGACAAATGAACAAGATGCGTGTCATTGGTTCAATCGGATTTTACCGCAAAGGCTACCCCATTATCCATTTCCCGACCTTGGGAATCCGGCGGACAAGCACGGAGATGACGGCCACAAGGACGAACGAGACGATGGCAATAGTTCCTATTTCCACCGGCGTAGTCCATACAGGACCGAGAATGCCTTCAGCACCCAATCCCATTGCATCGCGCACCCAGCCGGCGACCGCCACCAGAATGAACAAGTGGCAGAGATACATTCCGTAACTGGCTTGGGAAACCGGCAGCAGCACCTTCTCGTAGAAGGCACTTCCCCGCTCGATTTTGCGGAAAAACAGTATCCAAGCGATGCTCATCAGCGCCACGCCGAAGGTGTCATTCAGCCAAGGACCTTCCCAGAGGGCCGCCAACTCGACTTTTCCCGCCACGGGAAAAACGCCCTTCGCATCCGCCATCACCGCCCGGAAGAATCCCTGCGAGCAAATTACGAAACCTACTGCAAACAAGGGCAAGGCATAGGCCAGCGTCTTTTTCCAGGACAAACGGCCTACGAATTTGCGGAAATATAGCCCCAGCAAAAGGTAGCCGAAGAAACCGCTCACATAGTAGAAGAGGCCGTACATATTCCAACTGGCCTCGCCCCAGAGCGGATATCGCGCCGGATTGGGGATGCCGGAAGGGCCGTAGATGACCGGCTGCGCCCCGCCCGCCCACTGACGGATGAACGGAATCAGGGTCGTGAAGAGCCACAATGCCAGATAGACCTGCAGTTCCTTTTTGCCTACCTTTTCCGCCCACGGGGACAGCAAGGGCATCAGGAGATACACCCCCAGCATCATATAGACAAACCACAAATGACCCGCCGCATAATTGAAATTCAGCAGCAGGTCTTTGAAATTCTGCACGGGTTCTCCCCAGCAGAGCGCGTAGGCGACCGTCCAAATCGCGAAAGGGACCAGGACTCGCACGGCCCGACGGCGGAGGAACTCCCCTGTCGAATAATGCAAGGGGAACTGCAAGTAACTGGAAGCCACGACGAAAAGAACGACGGCGGCCCGGGGAAGCACATTCAGGATGGACACCCAAATGGCATCCGCCTTGGTCAAAATCAGCGAGCCGTCGCCACCCAGATAAAAGGGTTCGCAACTGTGTGTGAGCATTACGAAGAAGCAGGCGACGACCCGCATCCAGTCAATCCATATTTCGCGCTCATTCATTCGGAAAACCCTCTTTCATTTGGAGTCTATTTCAAGCCACGGGCCTTGAGGAGCGCATCCGGATCCGGGTCACCGCCGCGGAAACGACGATAGAGCACCATCGGGTCTTCGCTGTCACCTTTCTCCAGAATGTTCTGACGGAAGGACTTCGCCGTCTCGGCATCAAAGAGTCCGCGCTGCTGGAAGAGGGAGAATCCGTCCTTGTCCAGGACCTCCGCCCAGAGATAATTGTAGTAACCTGCCTCGTAGCCTGAACTGCCGAAAATATGATTGAAATAGGTCGAACGATAGCGGGGAATGATTTCACTGACCAGCGCCATATTCAGCCCGACTTTCTTCTCAAAAGCCTGCACCAGCACGCGCGCCTGCTCGTCCGTCAGCGAAGTGACCTCAAAGTCTGCGCTCACACCGGCCTCCGCCAATGCTTTCGGGCCGACATAAGCCGCAAAGTCTTTCATTGAAGAGAGTTTGTGCCATTCCATATCGAGGATAGCGGCAGCCGTCAATTCCGTCAAACTGAAGCCCTCGTTGAACTGTGCGGCGGCGTTCATCTTGTCCACCAACGCATCCGGAATCACCTCGCCTGTCTCGCAGTGGAAAGCGTAGGTGCGCAGTACTTCTTTCTCGAAAGCCCAGTTCTCGTTGATTTGGGAAGGCAATTCCACAAAATCGCGTTTGACATTGGTGCCCGCCAGCGAAGGATAGGTGCACTGGGAGAGCAGGGAATGAAGGGCGTGGCCGAACTCGTGGAAAGCCGTTTCCACGTTGTCGATGGTCAGGTTGGGACGAGAGAAGTTGCCGATATTCACGACCACCGGACGCTGGTGCGTCCCGTCGGGAAGCAC
>CADAFY010000134.1 GCA_902787255.1 uncultured Bacteroidia bacterium | reverse complement strand
CGCTCGGCCTGGCCGGCTGTATGCTGGGGCTCGCTTTCAACAAAATCGGTATGATGGTGCTGGGCGACGGCTCTGTCTGGTATCTCTGGATTCCTTTCGTACTCATCGTGCTCGTAGGACACACGCTGAATGTGGCGATGTGCGCCCTGGGGGCCTTCGTTCATCCTTTGCGACTCAACTTCCTGGAATTTTTCAAAAATTCGGGCTATGAGGCACAGGGACGCAAATACAATCCTTTATCCAAAAATTAAAACAATTAACAATTAAATTTTTATAACTATGCTTAACACTGTACTTGGTTATTTGGGTCTGGGCCTCGTGCTCGCCCTCGCCGGCATCGGAAGTGCCATCGGTACCACTACGGCCGGTAACGCCGCGGAAGGCGGTCTCAAACGCAAACCGGAAGCCTCCGGTAGTTTCATGGTCCTTTCCGCCCTTCCTGCAACGCAGGGTATTTACGGATTCGTGGCCTTCTTCATGCTGCTCGGCAAGGTGGCTGAAAGCGGTCTGGCCGTCTTCGGCATCGGTCTGAGCGTCGGTCTCGTCTGTATGCTTTCCGCCATCCGTCAGGGTCAGGTCTGCGCCAATGGTATCGTCGGTGTCTCCCAGGGACACGATGTGTTCACCAACACGCTCATCTACGCCGCTCTTCCTGAGTTCTACGCCATCCTCGGTCTGGTGGGCGCCCTGATGATCTAATGGTCGAACAGACACCATCCTTTGAGCCGGGCAATCTCTCTCCAGAGGTGGCCCGGTTTGCGCTTGGGGAGTTGCACCCGGGAGAGAATGTGGCCGTCATAGGCGACAACGCCGCCGGCAAAAGCCGCCTGGTGGAGAAATTCTTGGTGCATTGCCCGTATGACAAGGTGCAATACATCGCCTTCCGCGACACCTATGGCGTATCGGACAGTTCGTATTACCTCCAGAAGCGTTGGAATCAGATAGAAATCGATCCCGAGTTCAATCCTACGGTACGGCAATCGTTGGAGCGCACGCTGGGAGAGCCGATTGCTGATTCCTCCGATGAGAGCCTGCTCCGCCTGCTGTCCTTTTTCCACTTGACTCCCCTGCTGGACGAGTATCTGATTTCGCTCTCCAGCGGTGAGTTGCGGCGTTTTCACTTGGCGAAAGCCTTGCTGCGGCATCCGCAAATCCTGGTCATTGACAATCCCTTCATCGGGCTGGACGCGTCCACTCGGGATATGCTCTCCTCCTTGCTGGACGAACTGGCCGGCCGAGGCATCCAATTGGTGCTGGTGATGGCCCGGCTGGATGTCGTCCCGAAATGCGTCACGCATTATGTCATTGTAGACGGAGAAAAAAGCGAGAGGCTACCTCGCGAGGTGGCGTCGGGGTTCCAGATTCCCCGCGAAAGGACGTCGGGATTCCCTCGGGATGAAAAGCCCGTCGATTGGTCCGCATTGGAAGCGCGCGTAGAGGCCTTTCCTGTCAAGGATTTGTCACAGGAATCCTTCTATCCGCAACAGCCTGGCGCGGAAATCATCCGCTGTAATGCGGTGACCATCCGTTACGGCTCCCGCGTCATTTTGAAAGACCTGGACTGGGTCGTTCACGAGGGCGAGAAATGGGTGGTGAGCGGTGCCAACGGCAGCGGCAAGTCCACGCTCCTCTCCTGCGTCTGTGCGGACAATCCGCAGAGTTATGCCTGCGACATTGAACTGTTTTCGCATCGTCGCGGCAGCGGGGAGACCATCTGGGACATCAAACGCCATATCGGTTATGTCAGCCCCGAGATGCATCGGGCTTATCAGAAGAACATCACGGCGGAGAATGTCGTGGCCAGCGGACTCTTCGACACGGTGGGGCTGTTCCAGCACGCATCGCCGGAACAAATGGCTCTCTGCCACGAATGGATGGAGGTTTTCGGCATCCGGGACCTGGCGGAACGCTCGTTCCTCAAACTCTCCAGCGGAGAGCAGCGCCTGTGCCTGCTGGCCCGCGCCTTCGTCAAGGACCCCGAACTGCTCATTCTCGACGAGCCCTTCCACGGTCTCGATGCCCATCGCTCCGAAATGGCCAAGCACATCATCGAAGCCTTCGTCCGTCGTCCCCACAAGACCCTCATCCTCATCAGCCACTTCCCCTCCGAATATCCCCCCTGCATCACCCACGAACTCCACCTGCAGAAATAATAGAATAGATTTCCGAATTCATACTGACTTGATTGTGTAATGAAAAATAATTCTTACATTTGGGGAGATTTTCAATAAAGAAATCAGTATGATGCGCCGTATTCTCTATGTGCTGCTGACGCTCACCTTGGCGGTGGCGATATTCCCCTCCTGCAGCAAGGGTGAAATCCAAAACACGCAAGAACAAACAGCGGACAACGGTAGCAACGTTCAACCGCAGGACCCGGAAAAGCCGGAGAACCCGCAAGATCCCCAACAACCCGACCAACCGCAGGACCCCGATGATCCTTCCGGATTCTTTACCATCCATTTCGGTGCATGTTCCACCCAGGACATCAGCCCGCTACAGGCCACGATTCAGGCCTATGTGGAAGTCCCTGACGTCTCTTTCAATAACGGAGCCCGTTGGCACGGCTCCGAACCTTTCCTGCTGCTGGCCGCCGATAACGGGAGCGGACAGGCGCCCGCCATTTCCAGTTTTGAGAAGCTGACAACGGCCTATAAACAGAACTGGAATCAGAGAGAGATGCCGGTCGAAAAGGGTATGGGCATACTGGCCTCAATGGAACTGAAAGCCGATATAGAGGGGTTGACACCCGACACGGAATACTGGTGGATGGCCGGCTGCGACTGGGAATATACACACGAGGAAGGGGTTCCCGAAGCAATGCAGGAAATGCCGCAAAGCGGAACCCACTATAGTCAGATGCAGCATTTTCGCACGGCGCTCGCCAATATCACGCCCCATACCGATAACAATGCGGTCAGTGAATCCCTGACCCAGCTGCGCTTCTCGGGCTACCTGACAGTCGAAGACGGCGCCACGTGGACCGAAGCCGGCATACAGGTCTCTTCCGATGCGGATTTCCGCGAAGAGACCAGCCGCAAGACAGCCGCCGGGAGTGTTGAAGTCGGAAGCGTCTTCTATGTCCAAGTGAACGGACTGGAACCCAATACGACTTACTATTACAGGGCCTACGCGACCTATCCCAACGGAACGGATGTCTTTGGTGAGACAAAGGAGGCAAAGACGGCGGGCGTTGATGATATGCTGCGTTTCTCTCTTGGGGAAATCGGAGCCCACACAGCCCCCTTCCAGGTCGGCCTCATCCATTATGTCGATGCCGAGTTCGGTTTCCGCTGGGGCGAATCGGAGGAACAGTTGAGCCATACGGTCCTGAGCACGGACATGACGCCCGCAGGGTCTGCCGAGCAAGTCGCAACCTTCCGCTTCACCCTTGATGGTCTGAACTCCAATACCCGTTACTATTATCAGGGTTATCTGAAGTTGGATGGAAAGGAATATGCCGCCGAGAGCGTCCGTTTCTTCGACACTCCCTTCGTGCATATCCAGAGCATATCCCTTGAGCCATCCACGAAGATTTGTACGAACCTGCACGAATCCTTCACCTTAACTCCGGTCTTTACCCCGGATGACGCAACCGACAAACGAGTGAGCTGGTCTTCGAGTGACCTATCTGTCGCCACGGTCGATGCAAACGGGCAGGTCAACATTGTCGGCACGGGTCCGGCTTCCGCGACCATCACCGTCAAAACACAGGACGGGGCAAAGAAGGCAAGCTGCCCCATCACCGTCACATCCAATGTCAACAGCCTCGAACTGCTGACCCGGGGAGCAAGCGTCTGGGATTGGGTAGCCGCGCCCGCTCGGGCTTTATCCTGGGACGGAGAGGAGATCTGGTTGAGAACGAAAGCTATGCCGGAAGATGCCGGCAATACCGTTCTCAACTGGGTCGCCACCCCGGCAGACAAAGTGCAGATTCGCTACTTGACCGGAACCGACGGGAAACCCTATGGTATCGCCGTCCGGGGCGTCGAGTATTCGGGTGGTGGGGGCTATGCCGTGGGACACACGGCCACCCTTACCGGGACGACGACCGACGGGACGAACCTTTCCGTATCCATCGTCATTGACTTTGAAGGCGCAGTGGACCTCGGTCCCGGCACTTCCGTGAAATGGAGTACGATGAACATCGGTGCCACTTCCCGAAAAGACATCGGGGATTATTACAACTGGGGCGTTACGGAGCCCACTTCCGACTATGATATCCATCTTTTTAATTTTAATTACAAATGGCTCTATTTGGTGGACCCCAATCGGTATTTCACCAAATATGTCACAAATTCCCAATATGGGTATGAGGGCTTTACGGATGGAAAGACGACTCTGGAAAGCGAGGATGACGTTGCACGCGTCGAACTGGGCAGTGACTGGAGAATACCGACCCCGGCCGAGTTTGAGGAGCTTCTTACCGCCTGCAATCTGAGCAAAGAGACCGACGACGGCCAGGCGTATTGGCTCTTCACCTCCAAGTCCAATGGCCGGCAGATTATCTTCCCTTGCGAGGTATACGGTTGCTGGTCCTCCGAACTTTTG
>CADAFY010000133.1 GCA_902787255.1 uncultured Bacteroidia bacterium | reverse complement strand
TCGCTCTCGGCGGGCGACCTCGTGGCTCAATTTTCTGCGAAAATCTCGCACACTGCGTCGCGACGCCTGATGGCGTCTTTTTAGCTTGTACAATCGAGGGTAAAAATCTCCCGAAAAGAAGCGCGAACGGACTTTTTTTTCAAGAAGTGAGCGCCTTTTCGGGAGTAAAATCCTCGAGCGTGAAAGACTTTTCCGAAAAAATCTTTAACTTTACAAGTTAATAAAAAATTTAAGGATATGTCGCGTTTTCTTGACCCGCCCAAGCCGAAGGAACTCCTCCCGGCCGACCAGATTGACAAGGAATATAAATCGATGCGCCTGAAGGTCTTTCTGGGCGCCTTCATCGGCTACGCCGGTTTTTACCTGGTGCGTAAGAATTTCTCGATGGCCATACCCGCCCTTGCCCCCCTCGGCTTTGCCAAGACGGAGCTGGGCGTTGTCCTTTCGATGAACGCCATCGCCTATGCCCTTTCCAAGTTCTTGATGGGCAGCGTCTCCGATCGCTCCAACGCCCGGAAATTCCTGCCCCTGGGATTGGTGCTGACCGCCCTTTCTATGTGCTTTATGATAGTCCCCATCCAATGGATAGGCGCAGAGCATAAGGCGCTCGCCATTATCGTGATGGCCGTGTTGAATTTCCTTGTGGGGTGGTTCAACGGTATGGGCTGGCCTCCTTGCGGTCGTGTGATGACGCACTGGTTCTCCGTGAGCGAGCGCGGCACGATGATGAGTATCTGGAACTGCGCCCACAATGTGGGTGGTGCGCTGGTCGGTCCGATGGCGACCTATGGCGCCGCCTGGTTCGGCTCCTGGTTCTACGGCACGCATCACGAAATGTATTTCTTGATTGGAACCTTCGTCTTCCCGGCGGCGGTCGCGCTGTTTGTTGCGTTGTTGGCGTACATCCTGCTCCGCGACACCCCTCAGTCCTGCGGACTCCCTTCCGTCGAAGCGTGGCGCAACGACTATCCCAAGAACTACTCCGCTAAATCCGAGCAGACGCTTTCCGCCAAGGAAATATTCTTCCAGCATGTGCTGAACAACAAGTTCTTGTGGTTTATCGCCCTTTCCAATGCCTTCGTCTATATGGTCCGTTATGGCTGTCTGGACTGGGCCCCGACCATCCTTACGGAGAAGGGCATTGACTTGAAATCAGCGGGCTGGGCCTATTTCGCCTATGAGTTTGCTGCCATTCCCGGGACTTTGCTTTGCGGCTGGCTGTCTGACAAACTCTTCCACGGCCGCCGCGCTCTTCCGACGATGTTGTTTATGGCTTTGGTCGCCCTCTTTATCGTGTTGTATTGGGCGTTCATCGACAACTTGACCGTGGTAATTATCGCGCTGATTGGAATTGGATTCTTCATCTACGGTCCTGTGATGCTCATTGGTGTGCAGGCCCTTGATCTGGCTCCGAAGAATGCCGCGGGTACGGCAGCCGGATTCACCGGTTTCTTCGGCTATTTCTTCGGGACCGCCATCTTGGCGAATGTCGTCATCGGCGCGGTCGCCCAGGCTGCCGGTTGGAACTGGACTTTCCTGCTCCTGCTGGGGGCCTGCGCGCTCTCCATCGTTTTTATGGGCTTGACGTATAAGGGTGAATCCGCCCCAATGAAAAAATAAGAAGATTATGAGTAAAAGTTTTCAAGAACGTATCGCTTATGCATTGTCCATTTCTACGGATACGCGCGTGTTTGAAATGGGCAGGGGCTTTGCTTCCAAGACACCCGTAATTTTCAAGAATTGTTTCCCCGGCCGCAAGGCGATGATTGTAGCCGATATTCACACCTGGCCCGTGCTGGGCGAAAAGGTGTTCGGTTTGCTGACGGACGCCGGTGTTCCGACGGAAAAATATATCATTGAGAAAGAAGAATTCCACGCCGAGTGGAAATATGTCGAGATGGTAGACCTGCTCGTCGAGGGCAAATTGGCCGAGGCCAAGGTCATCGAGCAAGACAATAACCATATCGAAGCCGATGCGGAAAAAGCCTTCAAACCCGCCTCGGATGACTATTTCATCCTGGTGTCAGTCGGCTCCGGGGTTATCAATGACCTCTGCAAACTGTGCTCGCACCATCACGGTCAGTCTTACCTGACCTTGCCTACCGCCGCTTCCGTCGATGGGTATTCTTCTTTTGGTTCTTCCATCAGTTACCAGCACTCCAAGCAGACTTTTTCCTGCCCGGCTCCTCTGGCCATCATTGCGGATACTGATGTCATTGCGGCGGCTCCGAAAGAAATGACTGCTGCCGGCTATGCCGACCTGGCCGCCAAAGTGCCTGCCGGCGCCGAGTGGATGATTGCCGATTTTGTCGGCAGCGAGCCCATCCAGCCCGATGCTTGGCACGTACTGCAAGACTATCTGGATGACTTTCTCTCCCGTCCCGCCGATGTCGCGGCCGGTGACCCGGATGCCATTGCAGACATTTTCGAAGGCTTGACCCTCAGCGGCATTGCGATGCAGGCCGCCCGTTCTTCCCGTCCGGCCTCCTGCTGCGACCACCTGTTCAGCCATCTCCTCGATATGACCGAGCATCGTTTCAACGGCAAACTCCAGTCTCATGGTTTTCAGGTGGCTATCGGCACGATGACGATGTGTGCGGTTTTTGACGAATTGTTCAAGTTGGACCTGACGAAAATCGATGTGGACGCTTGCGTCAAGGCCTGGCCTACGCTGGCCCAGGAGCAGGAGCGTGCTTTGGAAGTTTTCAAAGGTTTCCCCGCTCCGAAGCTCGGCTATGACAACATTACGAAGAAATACGACGACGCACAGGAAGTGCGCCGCCAGTTGGAAAAACTCAAAGCCGAATGGCCCGCTCTCAAAGAAAAACTCAAAGGCCAGGTCTGGTCTTTTGAAAAGATGCAGGCGGCATTCAAGGCGGCGGGTGCGCCGTATGACCCTTCGATGGTCGGTGTCAAGCGCGAACAGTTGCGGGATTTCTTTCCCAAGGTGCAACTGATGCGTTTCCGCTACAATCTGCTCGACTTGGCCAAGCGGGGCGGCTTCTATGATGCCATCGTCAATCCCGTCTTTGAAAAAGGCGGAGCCTGGGAACTCTAAATCCCTTCCCCGTCTTTAAAAAATGACTCGCGGTAGTGGCTCTGGAGAATGCGGGAGTGGGGCGGAACGGAATGGGTGAGCCAGACGTTACCGCCGATGATGGAGCCGGTGCCGATGGTGATGCGTCCCAAGAGCGAAGCATTGGAATACACCGTGACATTATCTTCTACAATCGGGTGGCGGGGAATATCCCTCGGCCGCCCGTTTTCGTCATAACTGAAATTCTTGGCGCCGAGCGTCACGCCTTGGTAGAGGGTGACGTGGTTGCCGATGATGGCCGTTTCACCGATGACCGTGCCCGTGCCGTGGTCGATGGCGAAATACTCGCCGATGGTCGCTCCCGGGTGGATGTCGATGCCCGTGACGGAATGGGCGTATTCGGTGAGCATACGGGGCAGGACCGGCACTTTCAGTCCGAGCAGAATGTGGGCGGCGCGGTAATAGAGAATGGCTTTGATGGAGGGGTAGCAAAAGACCACTTCCTTCTGGTCGGAAGCCGCCGGGTCGTTGGCTTCGATGGCTGCCACGTCGGTCTGCAGCAGGCGTTTGATTTCGGGAATGGCGGCGACGAAAGCATCAGCGACCGTTGCCTCGGAAAGGGATTGCAAGGCGCGGTGAATGCGGCCGGGCGCGAGCGCAGGGTCTTGGTCGGCGTATTCGGGAAAGACAGCGTCGCTGAGCGCGTCCATCATTTCGGCCAGGGCTTTGGCGGTCGATTTGCGGGATTTCATACCTAAGCGAATAAATCAGTCGAAAGGTAGCGTTCGCCCGTGTCCGGCAGCAGCGCTACAATGGTTTTTCCGGCGTTTGCCTCGTCGCGGGCCATCGCAAGGGCGGCGCTGAAGGCGGCACCGGAAGAGATGCCGACAAGCAGACCTTCTTTTTCCGCCAGCAGGCGAGCGGCGGCGTAAGCGTCCTCGTCGCTGACGGGACGGACTTCATCCACCACGGCGGCATCATAGGTATCGGGGACAAAGCCTGCGCCGATACCTTGGATTTTATGTTTGCCGGAAGGTTGGCCTGACAAGACCGCCGAGGTGGCGGGCTCCACGGCCACAATCCGCACCGACGAATTGTGCTTTTTCAAAGCGCGGCCCGTGCCGCTGACCGTTCCGCCCGTACCGGCTCCTGCCACAAATATATCTACCTTTCCTTCGGTATCGCGCCAGATTTCCTCGCCCGTCGTTCTTTCGTGGGCGGCGGGATTGGCGGGATTGGTGAACTGACCCAAAATTACGGCTCCCGGGGTGTTGTCGCGCAATTCCTCTGCGCGGGCGATGGCGCCTTTCATTCCGGTGGCTCCGGGCGTCAGTTCCAGGCGGGCTCCGAAAGCCTTGAGCAGGCTGCGGCGCTCCTGGCTCATCGTGTCGGGCATCGTCAAGATGACTTTGTACCCTTTGCTGCGGCCTACCCAAGCCAGGCCGACACCGGTATTGCCGCTGGTCGGCTCGATGATGGTGGCGCCGGGCTGGAGAATGCCCTGCTTTTCGGCGTCTTCAATCATTGCC
>CADAFY010000132.1 GCA_902787255.1 uncultured Bacteroidia bacterium | reverse complement strand
TTGATCTGGTCGGGACGGCAGAAAAGGTGGGCGTCGTCCTGGGTGAAACTGCGCACGCGGGTCAGGCCGTGCAACTCGCCGCTCTGCTCGTAGCGATAGACAGTACCGAACTCGGCGAGGCGCACGGGCAGGTCCTTGTAGGAACGGGGCTTGCTGCGATAGATTTCGCAGTGGTGCGGGCAGTTCATCGGCTTGAGCAAGTACTCCTCCCCCTCCTGCGGGGTGGTGATGGGACGGAAGGAATCGGCGCCGTAATGGGCCCAGTGTCCGCTCGTCACATACAAGTCCTTGCTGCCGATATGCGGGGTAATCACCTGGTCGTAGCCGTAAGATTTCTGAATCTTGCGCAGGAACTGCTCCAGACGGTCGCGCAGGGCGGTGCCTTTGGGCAGCCACAGGGGCAGGCCTTGTCCGACCCGCTGCGAAAAAGTGAAGAGTTCCATCTCGCGGCCAATCTTGCGGTGGTCGCGCTTCTTGGCCCCCTCAACGAGGGCCAGATATTCGTCCAGCATCGATTTCTTGGGAAAAGTGATGCCGTAGATACGGGTCAGTGTCTGGCGGGAAGAGTCCCCTCTCCAATAGGCGGCGGCGATGGCCGTGAGTTTGACCGCCTTAATCATCGAAGTATCTTTCAAGTGCGGGCCGCGGCAAAGGTCGGTGAACTGTCCGTTCTGGTAGAAGGTAATCGTACCGTCCTGCAGGGCCTCGATCAGTTCGCATTTGTATTCGTCACCTTTGGCCTTGAAATTGGCGAGGGCGTCCGCTTTGCTCACCTCGGTGCGCACGAAAGTCTCTTTGTTACGCGCGAGTTCGAGCATTTTATCTTCGATGGCCTTGAGTTCGGCTTCGACCAATTGGTGGCCGCCGAAATCCACATCGTAGTAAAATCCGTTTTCAATGGCGGGGCCGATACCGAACTTGATGCCGGGATAGAGGCTTTCGAGGGCTTCGGCCATCAAGTGGGAAGAAGAGTGCCAGAACACCTTCTTGGCTTCGGGGTCCTCCCATTTGTGCAAACGGATGGATGCGCTCTCGTTGATGGGGCGCATCAAATCGTATATCTCACCCTTTCCAGTGGCGTCAGAAGCGGGAATGACGGTGGCCGCCAGGACCTGTTCCGCCAATCTCGGGCTGATGCTCATCGCTATATCGAACGCGTTGACTCCTGCTTCAAAAGTCTTGACGCTGCCGTCGGGGAAAGTAATCTCAATCATATCCAAACTCATTAAGCGTGCAAAGGTACGAAATTTTTACTTATATTTGTAAAATTCTTTTTGCGACTATGGAATTACTCGATAGCAAAACCATTCGTTCGGAAGGCGCCAAGGCCGGACTTGTGTTTGGAACAATTTCCGGCGGATATATCTTTCTTTCCCAATGGCTGAGCGGGATGGGGGACGCCGGCGGTATCATCAATCTTATCCTTCAAATGGGCAAAATCATCGGTTTGATTCTCCTGATGCGGCATTATATGATTGCGCTCAACACCATCTACGATGAGGTGGACCGGCGCCAGACCTTCCGATTCGGCTTGTACACCGCCTTTTTCTCCGCCCTGATTACAGCGGCTTGCGCCTACATCGCCTACGCCTATGTGTTTCCTGCCGCCATTCAGGATGTAATGGAGACCGCCCGTCAGATGATGGGCTCCAAAATGGACAGCAACACCCTCCGTGCCTTCAACGATATGGAGAACAGTTTTCCCACCTATGCATTTATTTCCTACGGCCTTTGGTGTTTCCTCTACGGCACCTTGCTTTCTTTCATCCTCGCCCGCACCCTGCCGGAAGGAATGATGATGGAAGAAGAGGATGAGGATGACGAATAATTTGGAAGAAGAATGGATCTCAGCATTGTCATTTCATTATACAACGAGAAAGAGTCCCTGCGGGAACTCGTCGACTGGATTGTCCGCACGCTGAAGGACAAGGAATTGGAATATGAAATCATCCTGGTGGACGACGGCTCCCAGGACGGCTCGTGGGACATCATCCGCTCCCTGCCCTCCGAGTTTTCCGGCCCGCACATCCGGGGCATCCGCTTCCGGCGCAACTATGGCAAGTCGGCGGCGCTGTTCAACGGCTTCAAGGCCGCCCAAGGCGAAGTGGTCATTACGATGGACGCGGATTTGCAGGACTCCCCCGAAGAGATTCCCGAGTTGTACCGGATGATTAAGGAAGAGGGATGGGACATCGTGTCGGGCTGGAAACAAAACCGACAGGACAACAAACTGACAAAGAACCTCCCCTCCAAACTCTACAACTGGACCGCGCGCAAGATTACCGGCATCAAACTGCACGATATGAACTGCGGACTGAAAGCCTACCGCCGCGAGGTTGTCAAGAGCATCGAAGTGTATGGGGAAATGCACCGCTACATCCCCTATCTGGCCAAGAACGAGGGCTTCACCCGCATCACGGAAATGCCGGTCCATCACCAGAAGCGAAAATACGGCAAGAGCAAATTCGGGCTGGAGCGCTTTGTCAACGGTTTTCTGGATTTGCTGTCGCTGTGGTTCCTGAGCACTTTCGGTAAGAAACCGATGCACTTTTTCGGCTTCACGGGCCTGCTGACCTTCCTGCTCGGCTTCATTTTTGCCGTGTGGATTATCGTGGAAAAACTGGTAGCGCAGGCGAACGGCCTCCGCTTCCGTCCCGTCACCGAGCAGCCGGGCTTCTTCCTCGCCCTCACCGCCCTCGTCATCGGCGTGCTGCTCTTCCTCGCCGGCTTCATCGGCGAAATGGTCTCCCGCAACGCCGTCGAACGCAATCACTATAATATTAAAGAGGAATTCTAACGGGCGGGCTCGGCTAATAGTTGGATTATGAAAGATGGCTATTTAGATTTCGATGAATACATCAGGCAAGGAGAGCCGGATAAGGAAGAGAAGGCTATTCTTTGGCGGACAGCCATCGGTCTGCAAGCGGTCGATGGGCTGAAGACATCCGATTATCTGAAAGAGACGGCCCGTAAGCATATCGAAGGCGAGATTGATATCGATGAGGCGCGTGAACTGATAAAGAGTTATTATCAAACCAAGCAGTCACGGAAGCCGGATGATGACCAGATGCAGGAAGCCGATAAAGTATCAGCGAATATTACCAAAATTCTTTCATCGTCTTCCCTTGATTTCAGTTCACAAGGTATTATCGCTCTTCACCGCCGGATTTTTGACGGAGTATTCAAGCATGCCGGCAAAATCCGTGATTATGACATAACCAAAAAGGAATGGGTGTTGGAATATGATACGGTCCATTATCTGAATTGGGAGGATTTGCGCCGGGCGTTGGATTACGATATCGGACAGGAACGCAATTTCAGTTACAAGGGATTATCGACCGATGACTTGATAACTCACATTACTCGGTTTGTATCCGGTATTTGGCAAATCCACGCTTTTCGCGAGGGGAACACACGCACGACAGCTGTCTTTACGATTCTCTATTTGCGTGACATCGGGTTCCAAGTAAACAACGATATGTTTGCAAATCATTCTTGGTACTTCCGAAATGCTTTGGTCCGTGCCAATTATAGGAATGCCGTGAAGGGTATTGACTACACTCCAGTTTATCTGGAACGCTTCTTCCGGAACCTGCTTTTGGGTGAACAATGGGATTTGCGTAATCGCTATCTCCACATCCATCCTTCTCAGGAATGGGGTGTACAGCCCAATTATTCGGCCTCGTCAGGTACGATGGGAGAACCCCACAAGAACCCCACAAGTGCCCCACAAGTACCCCACAAGTTATTACCCGACAATCCCCATCTCATTCGCCTGGTAGTTGTTGTGTCACAGCAAACGTTGTCCGTGTCGGAAATGATGGCCTTGCTGCAGTTGAAAGACCGAAAAAACTTTCTGGGTACGTATCTTTCCCCCGCTATCGGTGAGGGATTCGTGCGAATGCTATATCCGGAATCGCCGCGCCATCCCCGACAGAAATATTTGCTTACGGCAAAGGGACTGGCACTATCAAATGAATTAAAAGGGAAAGAGCAATAAACCCCCTACTGGACAGGCTCGACTCCATTCTGCTCTTTGGCAGCCTCGGCGCGCCAAGGGGCGAAGAAACGCTCAATAATGTTATAAGCGATGATGGCCTTGTCCTTGACCTTATGGCCATACCAATAGGCCGTCACCTGGTCCCCCGACGAATACTCCATATGAATCCGGTAGGAATGCCCGCCGCAAATGGGCTCCTCCAGACGGTACCCGTTCAACCTATATACCTTCTCCTCCAGTAGAATTTGCGCCAGCGAATCCACCACGCTTTTCTCCACCGGAAACTCGCGCCGGATAACGGGATTCCCGAAACGATTGCCTTCATCCAAGACAACCACCACCTTGGCACTGTCGGGCACATCCGCAATCAGTTCGCAATAATCCGAACCCAATCCCGCCGCCCCGTGACAGGCATAACTGCAATACACCAAGTCCCCCTTCGGCCTGGCCTGCATCAAACAGCAACCCAACAATCCCATAACCATCATCAAAATGTTTTTCATAAAAGTACTCTGCAAGTTGCGCAAAGATACTAACAAGCCGAGAGAAAAGCAAATGACTGCGAAGGTCATCAAAGCGCGAGAGGCTTACACGCGAGGG
>CADAFY010000131.1 GCA_902787255.1 uncultured Bacteroidia bacterium | reverse complement strand
CTATTTCCAACAGTTCCTCGCACAGGGCCTTGCGCGTCTGCACGGCGCTCATCCGGGGCAAAGTGGCCACACGCTCGAGGTCGCTCACCTGCTTGACATAGTCTTTGTAGAAGGGAACATCCCCGAAAAAGCAGGTCAAGGTGTAGTAGTAGAAAGCCCGGAGGATTTTGGCCTCGCAGAGCGGTCGGAAAATATCGTTGAAATCCAGGTCGGCGTTCTCGATACCGAAGATGGAACAAGTCGTGTTGCGCACGCCGATATAGCATTGTTTCCAGACATTTTCACCGATGCCGGGGCCGGCCGGCGAAATGAGCAGGCGGGCGTCCGGCTGGGCGTTGCCGTTGGTGGAAGCCAGGTCCGTCACTCCTTCGGTGGCGATGAGATAACGGAAGGCGTAAAGGCTCTTGAGCGGGATATAGGCCGAATTGACCGAGGCCTGGCACTGCTCCGGCGTGGTGAAGAAATCATCCGGAGAGACGACACCGTTGGGGTCTTCCCGCAGGCAGGAGCCCGCGAGCGTCCCGAGTACGGCCAGCGCCGCTACAAAGAATATATATTTATAGAAGGTACGCATAGTTTCTCAATATCTGAATTGGATGGATGCCATAATCGTTCGGGCCCGGGGATAAGCGCCCAGGTCCATCCTGCGGATGGTGGAGCCTTCGGAAGAGGTGGACACGTCGGGGTCGAATCCGTTGTAGTTCTTCCACAGCCAGAGGTTCTCGCCGGAAATGCTGAAGGTGATGTCCCGGACCCATTTCTTCTTGAGGTTCCAGGCATAGGACAGGGAAACGGTTTTCAGACGCAGGTAGGAAGCGTCGTGCAGTTGCCGGGTGCTGTGCAAGTCCGCCTCATCCAAGATACCGGCGGCCGGCAGGTTGGAATCCGGGTTCTTGACCGGATGCCAGGCGTTGACCATATAACGATACTGGTTGGTGCGGCGGGAACCCGACATATACAATTCCCCGAAGTTGAAGATTTTGCCGCCCAGGGAATAGACGAAATACACGCCCAGGGAGAACTTGCCGATGCGGAAGGTGTTCTGGAGACCGCCGTACACGACCGGGTCCGCGTTTCCCAGGTAGGTAATGTCCTCGCTGTCCAGCACCCCGTCGTGGTTGCGGTCCACATAGATGGGGGTACCGAGCGCCGTATAGCCGTTCCGGGCCGCCACGGCCTTGGTCATCTTGTTGCGGGCGACTTCCGCGGCATTGTGCCACACGCCGGCATACTGGAATCCCCAGAGCGCATTCAAGGGATAGCCCTTCACATAGCCGTACATCATATAGCCGGCCGGAGCGTTATAAGCGACGATGTAGTTCTCGCCGCCGATGCTTTCCACCATCTGCGTGTTGTGGGAAATGGTGAAGGCGGTGGTCCACACGAAGTCGCTCGTGACGATGTTGCGGGACTCGATGGAAAGTTCCAGCCCCTTGTTGGAGGTGGCGCCGATATTGGTCAGGCGGCTGGCATAACCGGTCTGGTTGGCCACCTGCACGTCCAGCAGCAGGTCGGAAGTATAGGCATAGTAGGCTTCCGCCGTGAAACTGAGACGATTGTTGAAGAAGGCTCCCGTCAAGGCCAGGTTCACGAGGTCCGTCTTTTCCCAACGCAGGTCGGGCGAAGCGAGGCGGTTGGGATAATAAGCCACCGGCTGCACCCCGGAGAAGAGGTAGCCCGTCGTCACGGACGTCAGGGACGCGAGGGAACGGTAGGTGGAAATCGCATCGTTGCCGCTGCGGCCGTAACTGAGTTTGAGGGATAACTCATCCACGTCGGCCGCCGCCTTCATAAAGGACTCGTTCTGGATATTCCAACGCAAAGCCGCCGAAGGGAAGAAGCCCCATTTGTTGTTGGCGGCGAAGTTGGAAGCGCCATCCGCGCGGGCCGTAAGGGTGAGATAATAGCGTTTGTCGAAATTGTAATTGACACGGGCGAAGAAAGAGAGGGTCCGCTTTTTCGCATCGCCCGTGGAAGCGACATAGGTGTTCTTGTCCTGGACGGCGTCCATATCCCGCCAGGTCATTTCATCCACCAGGTAGCCCTGCCCGGAAAGTCCCAGGTTGTCGTTGGTGTAATTGTACAAGGCGCTGCCGCCCATCACGTCCACGGAGTGTTTCTTGGCAAATTTCCGTTTCCAGTTGAGCGTGAGGTCCCAGTTGATCTTTTCCTCCGCATAGTAGTTGCGGGAAGCCTTTCCGCCCAGCCCGTCCATACGGGTGGGAAGGGTCGAGGGGTTGTACACATACTTGTTGCGGTCGAAGCGATAGTACGAGAACTGGGTGTGGAGTTTGACCCGCTTGCCAATCTTGACATCCGCGTGTCCGACGAGGGTGAGGATGCTGCGGAGGGTATTGCTGATGTTCTCGCTGATTTGCCGGGTCGGCATCGTCACTTTCGCTCCCGACTTGTTCAGGGGATTGGTAATGGCGTCGGCCGGGATGAGCGGCGACAGGTAAATGGCGGAATGATAGATATTGGTGCCACCGATTTGCGCCAGGTTGTCATCCGTATTGCGGTAGGTGTAGTTGACTTTCACCCCCAGATTGAGCCACTTGAACAAATCGGCGGAAGCGTTGACGCGCGCCACGATGTTGCGCACGCCGCTGTTCTTGATGATGCCCCGGTTGTCATAGTGGTTGAAGGAGGCATAGTATTTGGCCGACCCGATGGTGCCGCTGGCCGATATCTGCTCGGAGTGGTAGGGCGCCACCCGCGTGATGGCCCCGACCCAGTCCGTCCCCGTGCCATAGGCGAGCGGGTCTTTGATGCGGGCCTCCGAAACCGGGGTCTCGGTCGTAATCGTAGGATAGGTGCTGCTGTTGAGTTGGGCGTATTCGTTCAAATAGTTGGAAAACTGGGTGGCGTCCATCACATCCAGCTTGGCCGGCAGCATCGACACGCCGCCGGTCAGTTTGGCCGTCACGCTCACGGACGAACCCGCCTGCGCCTCCTTGGTGGTTATCAGAATCACACCGTTGCTGCCCCGCGCGCCGTAGATGGCCGTCGAAGAGGCATCTTTGAGAATGGAGATGGACTCGATGTCCGCCGGGTTGATGTCGTTGAGATCGGAAACCGCGTCCAACACCCCGTCCACCACAATGAGCGGGTCGTTGGAAGCCGAGATGCTCCGGGTACCGCGCACCCGGATGGAAGTGGTGGCGTCGGGGTCGCCCGAAGTGCTCATAATGTCGGCGCCGGCCACGCGGCCCTGCATCGCCTGGTCCACGCTGGTGACGGCGGACGAACGCAGGTCGCCCATATTGACATTGGTCACGCTGCCGGTGAGGTCGGATTTGTTGACACTGCCGTAGCCCACCACGACGACTTCGTTGAGCACCGTCGTACTGTTGGGCTGCATCACGATATCGATATTGCCGCCTTTCTTCGGAGCCGGAACGACGGCATCGTCGTAGCCCATAAAATAGGCCACCAGCACGTCTCCCGGCTCACATTCGATGACGAACCGACCCTTGTCGTCGGCCGCCGATGTATTGCGGACCTGACCGTCGGCACCGGGCTTGGAAACTACGATGGCGCCCATCAGGGCTTCTCCTTTCTCATCGGAGATGCTGCCCGTCACCTTGACCGGCGCGGCGGCAAGCCGCGTCGAGAGCAAGAGCAGCAGGAGGGTGAAACACCCGATACGCAGGTTATTCTTCGGGCTCATCGTCATCGTCCTCCTCTCCGTTGATTTCGTCGCGTACGACAGGGATTTCATAAATGCTGACATTGTCTATATATAAGGTGGCGCCCGCCTCTGCCGGAAGCGACAGGGTCAGGGTGGTTTCCGAACTGAAGACCACGCCGCCGTTGTAGATGCGGATCATCTGGAAGCAGGCGGGCTCGAAAGTCTCGTAGGGGGCGACATCCGTCACATATTCCGTCCGGGAGACGGTCGGGAAAGTCGCGCCGCCGGCGAGCGTCAGATGCAAAGGAATGTTGAGCATCTCCGACGAGCCGCCCGGCATTTCCGCCCGCGCCTCGAACGCGACATAAGCGTTCCGGATGGCGCTGATGCCCGTCATCGCGCCGCTGTTCCAAAGGTCGCCGGGTTGCAAGGTCAGGCAACCGTCGGGCAGCGAAGAAAAACTCTGCCGCCAGACACGCGCATAGCCCTGGCGGACATCCAGGAAACAACCCGAGAAGGCACGGGGAGCCGAAAAACTCAAAGTCCCCTGCCGCAAGTCCAGCGTCCTGTTCTTGACCAGCGATTCCGCGGAACATTTCACGACATACTCTCCCGGGGCGGGGTTGGTGATTTCCTGTACCTGGAACCACCCGGCGGAAGCGTTGGCCGCCTCGCCGTAAAAGATGTCCAATTCGTTGTCGGAGCGGGCGGTCAAGGTGAATTTACCGCCCTCCACCGGAACGGTCAGGGTCTTTTTCAGCCGCGTTCCATCCGAGGAAAGCACCTCCAGGCGAGGGGCGCTATCCTTGGCGGAACAGGATAGCAGGAGGGCCGCCGACAGGCAGAGCACTCCTATATGGAACCATTTTCTCATTTTATCTTGTCAAGGTTGAAATCCACGATAATGGGCAGGTGATCGGAAGGACGCTTGAAATTGTCCCTGACCCCGGAAGACTTCGGCTTGGAATAGGCGT
>CADAFY010000130.1 GCA_902787255.1 uncultured Bacteroidia bacterium | reverse complement strand
ATCCACAAATATACATATATTATTTGAGAAAGTACTCAATGATGTGGGGTTAAGAAAGAGTTCATCAATGGCCTTCTGTTTATCCCGGACGATCGAGAACTACCAGTCAGTGTGCCCGGTCCACATTCGTGACGGGGACCGGACACGAAAAACCCGGGAAAGTGTGTCCAGTCCCTCACGTAAAACCGAGACCGGGCACACCCTATGGATTGGAAGAAACCAGACGGCTAGTCGTAATGAGATTAAATGGCGTGTGAGGACGTTGAGGAAGTACGAGAATGGAAAAGCGAAAGTTGAGAGATGATAAGAAACAGAAGGGCTTAGCGGAAGGAGAGGAGTGAGAGAAAAGCAAAAAGTCTGCGTCCCCGGCAGACGGGGAGGGGCCCGCAAAGCGGGAGGGCCTTTTTGCGATCTCACCCTCTCCGAAAGCAGCCCCATTTTGAACCAGCCCTCCGCGTGCAAGTTGCGGGGATTAGGCAGGTTTTTCCTCAAAAAGTTTAATTCCAGGCTCTTACCCTTCGATAAGTCGCAAAATCTCCTGCGCAACTGATGGGGCGTTGCGGCCGTCGACGTCGATGATGTGACGGGCGGCGGAGGCGTAGATGGGGGCGCGTTGTTCCATACGGGCGCGGATATCGCCGTTGTAGAGGGGACGGGTGGGGTCTGAGGAACCGATGTGGCGCAGGATAGTCTCGTAGGTGGCGCGGAGCCAGATGCAGCAAGTCTTTTCTTTGAGCAAGTCCGCATTGAGCAGGGGAGCGCCGCCGCCCAGGGCGATAATCAGATTCTCTCCCTCGTATTGTTCCAGCAAATCTTTCAGGCAGGCCGTTTCGATCTCGCGGAAACGCGCTTCTCCTTCGGCTGCGAAAATGTCCGCGATACTGCGGCTTTGGCGAAAAACGATATAGGAGTCCAGGTCGAAGGCTTCCCAGCCAGTGAGTTTGGCCAACTCCCGCCCGATGCTGCTTTTCCCGCAGCCCATAAAACCTTCCAGTGTTACAATCATATCGTATCAGACTCCTGCCGGGGCGGAAAGCAAGTAAAACGTCTTAGAACAGCGTCGGCTCTTTGTCCTCGATTTCAATTTCAACGACTTCGACATCCGCGCCGGCTGCCGCTGCGCCGGTAATAATTTCCGTCGGGAGGAAATCTTCTTTCGTTTCCGTTCCATCGGGGGTGGATTCCTCCTCGGGAGTTTCCAGGGTCTCCTGCTCCGGCGGCGCAATCGGCTCGACAAAGCGCACGCTCTTGACATCCAGCGAATGTACCATCTTGCCCTTGGCCGTGATGCCCTTCTTGCCGATGAAGCCTTCCGCCTCGAACACCTCCGGCAGACGATGGGAGGATTTCCCGCCGAACGTTACCTCGAAACGAGGATACAAGTCGTCCGAAAGTTCCACCAGATACGAGCCCTTGCTGTCCGGTGCGATGTTCACCGCCGCATTGTCGCTTACCTCGAAAGAGAATCGCTTCACATAGAAACGCTTCAGCACGCCGTCGTAATAGAGCGCCGTCCACACTTTTCCCGTATCCAACTTTTCCAGGCGGAGCAATTCGCCCTGATATTTGCTGCTCAGGTCGAAAGTGGTCGTATAATAGGTTCCGTTCTTGAAAACTGCCAGGATGCGGTCGTCCGGATTGAACGCGCCCAGGTACTTGCCGTGTCCGTCCTCGTTGAGGCGTTGGATGTCCTCGTCAAACCAGATGTCTTTGCCGCTGATGGTCGAAACACCCAGGCTCTTGAGTTGGATGTTCTGGATGGTATGCTTCGACACGATATTTCCGCGGGACGTACGCCCCTTGATGGCCAGAGTGCTGAAATCGTACTCGTCGATGAGTTTCTTGAGCTTCTTCTGCTGCTTGTAGCGAATCTTCACGCTGCCCGCCTCCCCGTTGTGGTTGGCCGTCAGCCAGAGAATGGCGGAGCCCGGCGTACCCATCGTGATGTCGTACTCCTTGTCCTTCGTCACGCTGGTAATCGCAAAACGCTTGGCATAATTGACCCCCGTCTTGCCGTCCTTGTAGATGACATTGTACACGGTCCGCGTATCGCCCCGGTCGAATACGCCCACATACACCAAATCCGAATAGAAGAAACTCTTGTCGGTGATTTTGCTGATTTTGTAGCGTCCGTCCTTGGCAATGACGATGATTTCGGATATGTCCGAACAATCGCAGATAAACTCTCCGTTGTCGTCCCGTTTGAGGTTCATTCCCACGAAGCCCGTCTGCTTGTTGGCGTACAACTTGGCGTTGTTGGATACCACCTTGCCGGCGGAAATGGTCTCGAAGGAAGTAATGATGGTCTTGCGGGTCCGTTCGGCGCCGTATTTTTCCTTGAGATGCTCAAACCACTTGATGGTAAATTCCGTAATGTGCGTGATGTTGTGCTGCACCGCCTTCATCTCCTTTTCAAGCTTGGCCAACTTCTCATCCGCCGCCTTGATGTCGAACTTGGAAATTTTGCGTACCGGCTTCTCCACCAGTCGGTTGATATCTTCGGGGACAATCTCCTTTCTCAGCAGGTGCTGGAACTCCTTCATTCGCAGGAAAATGCTCTCCAACTGTTTCTCCCAGGTCGGGAAGGACTTGTCTTCCAGGATTTTATAGACCTCGTATTCGAAGAAAATTTTCTCCAATGAAGTATAGTGCCATTCATTGGACAACTCTTCCAAGCGGATTTCCTGCTCCCACTTCAGCAGGTCGCGCGTATGGTTGGTGTTGTAGCGCAAGACCTCGTCCACCCCGATGAATTCGGGCTTGTGGTCGATGATGACACAGGTGTTGACGGAAATGGAAACCTCGCATTCCGTAAAGGCATACAACGCATCGATGGTCTTATCCGGCGACTCATCCTTGGCGAGTTTGATGACGATATTCGCCTGTTTAGTGGTCAAGTCGTCAATGCGGGCAATCTTGATTTTTTTCTTGCGGTTGGCGTCCATAATGCTGCTGCACAGGGACGCGGTGGTCTTTCCGTAGGGCACTTCGGTGATGGCAATGACATCTTTGTCGCGTTTCTCGATTTTGGCGCGCACCTTCACCTTGCCGCCGCGACGCCCCTGGTTGTATTTGGAGCAGTCTATATAGCCGCCGGTCGGGAAATCCGGGAAAATCTCAAAATCCTCGTTCCGCAAAATGGCGATGGAGGCATCCAACAGTTCGTTGAAGTTATGAGGCAAGATGCGGGAAGACATACCCACGGCGATGCCTTCCGTACCTTGGGCGAGCAGCAGGGGGAAGCGAACCGGCAACTCCACGGGTTCGTCCGCCTTGTTGTCGTAACTCCGGGTCCAATTGGTGATTTTCTTGTTGAACACCACCTCCTTGGCAAATTCCGAGAGACGGCACTCGATGTAACGGCCGGCAGCGTTCGGGTCTCCCGTGATGATGTTACCCCAGTTACCTTGCCGGTCGATGAGCAGGTCTTTTTGTGCCAACTGCACCAGGGAACCGAAGATGGACTGGTCTCCGTGCGGATGGTAAGCCATTACCTTACCGACGATGGTGGCCGCCTTGGTCAGGGTTCCGTCGTCATTCTCTTTCATCGCGTGCATCACGCGCCGCTGGACCGGTTTGAATCCGTCCACAATGTGCGGTACGGCCCGGTCGAGGATGACTTCCGACGAATAGTCCAGAAACCACTCCCGGAACATACCGGACAAGCGGAACCTGCGGGCATCTTCTCCCACCAATTTATCGTACATCCCCTCAGGGGCGTCCGACATTTTTTCGTCTTCCAGTTCTTCCAATGACTCCTGGTCCCAATCTTCGAGATCCTCTTCTTTCGCCATAAATCTCTTTCTTTTAAAATTCGTAACCGAATCGCTTCAATGCGCGTTTGTTTTCCCGCCAGTCGGGGTCAACCTTGACAAAGAGTTTGAGAAACACCTTCGTCTGGAAGAAATCTTCCATATCGATGCGGGCGGCCGTCCCCATCTTCTTGAGGGCGCTGCCCCCTTTGCCGATCAAAATCCCTTTCTGGCTGTCCCGCATCACATAGACCACGGCGCTGATGTCGTAGCGCTCGCTTCCCTCGTGGAATTCTTCAATCTCCACCTGGCAGCAGTAGGGGATTTCCTGGTCATACATCAGGAAAATCTTCTCCCGGATGATTTCCGAGGCGAAGAAACGCATATTCTTGTCCGTGAACGTGTCCTTGTCAAACCAGGCCGGTGCTTCCGGCAGATGGGACACGATGGTGTCGAAGATGTTGTCCAGGTTGAAACGTTCCTGGGCGCTGGCCGGAATGACGATGGCCTTCGGCAGCTGCTCCTGCCACCATTTCATCAGTCCGGCGACGGTCTGCTGGTCGCTGATGTCAATCTTGTTGAGCACGACGATGACCGGACAGTAGAGTTGGGACAGTTTGGCGATGTATTCGCTGTTCTTGTCCGCCTTTTCCACCGTGTCCGTGACGTACAGGATGACATCGGCGTCTCCGATGGCCGTTTCCACGAAATTCATCATGCTCTCCTGCAGACGGTAGGAGGGCTTGAGGATGCCCGGCGTATCGGAATAGACGATCTGGAAATCCTTTCCGTTCACGATGCCCATAATGCGATGGCGCGTGGTCTGGGCCTTGGCGGTCACGATGGACAGCTTCTCCCCGACCAGGGCGTTCATCAGCGT
>CADAFY010000129.1 GCA_902787255.1 uncultured Bacteroidia bacterium | reverse complement strand
GCGTTGGCAACGGTCACGAAAGTCGCCGGTCCGCTCCACTCGGAGCGCACGACGCCCGCTTGTCCATATTCCGGAATAACCGCACCGCCCCAAGCCACATCCGCCGGCGTTTCCATTTTAATCGTATAGGTATCGGCTGAACACCGGTGCCAATCCTTCCAGGCCAGGGCAATGTAATTTCCCAGCCCCCTGTGCGTACTTTTGGCAAAATCCAGACTGACGCTTGCATCCAGACCGAGACCGGCGGTACAGAAAAAACATCGCCCGTTCATCCGCGCCACACCCATTTTCATCCGCACCCCCTCATTCAACACCTGCACGGCCTTCGCGGGCTGGCGGCTGATGCCCAGATGAAGGGCCAGGCCATCCCCGCTCCCGCACGGAATCACGCCCAGGCACTTGTCCGAATGAACGAGCCCCCGCGCCACCTCGCTGACCGTCCCGTCTCCACCGACCGCCACGACCAATTCCGCCGCACATTCCCGGGCCCAGTTTTCCGCATCTCCCGCCTTTTCCGTAAACAGGAATTCAGGATGGTACAGACGGCCGTCCAAATGCTTCTCAATGGCGGCCACCACCCTCTTTTTATCCTTTCCTCCGGAAATGGGATTGACGATAAAACAAACTTCGGTCATCTTTTCTGTCCTAAACGAGTCCAAAAATACGATTTTTTTTGCATAGATGCTCCATAGCAAAGGAATTTTGTTTAACTTTACAAAAATATGTACAGAAAGATGAGCGATACAAGCAAAAAGCCCCAATATGATGTCATCATCATCGGCGGCGGCATCACCGGAGCCGGCTGCGCACGCGACTGCGCGATGCGCGGACTGCGCGTCCTGCTGCTGGAAAGGGCCGACCTGACCAACGGCGCCACCGGACGCAACCACGGCCTCCTGCACAGCGGCGCCCGTTACGCCGTGACAGATTCCGAGGCGGCCGCCGAATGCATCCGGGAAAACCGCACCTTGCGCAAAGTGGCGGCCCACTGCGTAGAAGAGACCGAAGGCCTTTTCATCACCCTTCCCGAAGACGACCTCGCTTACCAGGCCAAATTCATCGAATCCTGCCGGAAAGCCGGCATCAATGCCGAAGCCATCGACCCGAAAGAGGCCCTTCGGATGGAGCCGGCGGTCAACCCCGCCCTGATTGGAGCGGTCAAGGTACCGGACGGCGCGGTAGACCCCTTCCGCCTGACCATCTACAATGCCTATGACGCCCGCCTTCACGGAGCCGAGATTCGCACCTACCACGAAGTGACCGCGTTCCTCAAAGACGACAGCGGACGCGTTGTCGGCGTCAAGGCCCACAACCACGCGGACGGCACCGACCTTGAATTCCACGCCGGCATCACCGTCATTGCGGGCGGCATCTGGGGCACCGTCCTGGCGAAAAAGGCCGGCGTAAATGTCGGTATGTTCCCCGCCAAAGGCGCTCTGCTCATCTTCGGACACCGCGTCAACAATATGGTGATTAACCGTTGCCGCAAACCCGCGGACGCCGACATCTTGGTTCCCGGAGATACCATCTGCCTCATCGGCACCACCTCCACCCGCATCCCCATCGAGGCCTGCGACGACATCCGCGTCACCCCCGAAGAAGTGGACCTGCTGTGGAACGAAGGCATCAAACTGGCTCCCGCGCTGGCCGATACGCACATCCTGCGCGCCTACGGCGGCGTACGTCCTCTGGTAGCGGCCGACAACGACCCCACGGGACGCAGCATCAGCCGCGGCATCGTCTGCCTGGACCACGAGACACGCGACGGCATTCCGGGCCTGATTACCATTACGGGCGGCAAACTGATGACCTACCGGTTGATGGCGGAAATGGCCACCGATATGGTCTGTAAGAAACTGGGCAACACCCGCCCTTGCGAGACCGCTACGACCCCGCTGACAGGCTCGGACGGCAGCACGCCCCAGGCCGACGAACACACCCGCAGCAGCGTCAAAGCGGCGCGGGGCAGGCACGGTAGCCACATACAGGATATTCCCACCGAAACCACCTATGAGACTTCCCTGGTCTGCGAATGTGAAGAAGTATCCGTGGGCGAAGTCAAGTTCGGCATCGAACAACTCAAAGCCAAGAATCTGGTGAACCTGCGCCGCCGCACGCGCCTCGGAATGGGCACCTGCCAGGGAGAGGTCTGCGCCTGCCGCGCCGCCGGACTCATCGCCAAAGCCAACAACTGTGCGGAAAGCGCCAAGAAAGACCTGGCCTCCTTCCTTCAGGAAAGATGGAAAGGAATGTTCCCCGTCACCTGGGGAACGACGGTCCGCGAAGCGCAATATACCTCTATGATTTATCAGGGGCTCTGCGGCATTGACCAATGGGCCGCCGACGCCTCCACCACCCGGGAAAAACCCGTGCTAAGCAAGAAATAGTTATGAAATACGACGACATTATCATCGGCGGCGGATTGAGCGGATTGCTCTGCGCCATCAGCTTGGCAGAAAAAGGACGGAAATGCCTGATTATTTCCCAGGGACAAAGCACCCTCAATTTCAGCAGCGGTTCCTTTGAATTCATCAACACGCGGGAAGGAGAAGATTTCGCGCAGGCGGTCTCTGCCCTGCCGGCCCTTCATCCCTACCGGAAAATCGGCGCCGAGCGGCTTCCTCGTTTACGGGCCTCCGTCGCCTCCCTGATGGAGCGCGCCGGCTTCAAGATGGTGGGGGACAACGATCGCAACCATTGGCGCATCACTCCCTTCGGCGCCCTCAAACAGACTTGGCTGAGTCTCGCTGAAATGACGCATTTCCAAAAAGAGGAACTGCCGAAACGCATCCTGGTGGTGGATATCCGGGGGTATATGGACTTTAACGCCTCCTTCATTGCTTCCTCGCTCTGCCAGATGGGCCTTCAGGCCACGACCTGCGAGGTCTATGTGCTGGAGACGGAAAGACTGCGCGACAATGCCAGCGAATTCCGCTCCGCCAACATCGCCCGCATATTCAACGGCTATACCGTCGACCGCCTGGCCTGCGCCGTTAATGAACAGGCGGAGAACGCCGACCTGATTCTCCTGCCGGCCGTGTTCGGACTGGAAAAAGAAGAGCCCGCCTGCCGGATGCTGGAAAAACTCAGCAAGCCGGCGGCTTTCATCCCCACGATGTCCCCTTCCGTCCCCGGCATCCGTATGCAGCGCCTGCTCAAACAGCGTTTCATCTCACTCGGCGGAATGTTCATCAGCGCGGACACCGTCTGCGGCGGTGAAGTCGCCGACGGACGCCTGGTGAGCGTACGCACCCTCAACCACGGAGATACCCGCTTCGAAGCCGACCACTTCGTCTTTGCCTGCGGCAGTTTCTTCAGCAACGGTTTGAAAGCCACGCAGGACAAAGTCTATGAGCCGGTCCTCGGACTGGATGTTGAATACGAAGGCAGCCACGGCGAGTGGTTCGACCCCGATGTGTTTGCCGAACAGCCCTATATGAGTTTCGGGGTACGGACGGACAACCAACTGCGTGTCAGTCTGAACGGACAGACCCTGGAAAATGCCTACGCCGTGGGTCAGTTGCTTTCCGGAGCCTCCCCGATTAAATCCGGCTGCACGGGCGGAGTGAGCGCCGTCAGCGCCGTCTATGTGGCAGAACTTATCAATCAACAGTAGCCTTATGCGAGAAAACAGTTTCCAAGATTGCGTCAAATGTACGCTCTGCACGGCATACTGCCCGATGGCGGCGGTCAACCCCTTCTACATCGGCCCCAAGCAGGCCGGTCCTGACGGAGAACGCTACCGCCTCAAAGACAAAGCATTTTACGACTACGCCCTGAAGTATTGCCTCAACTGCAAACGCTGCGAGAGCGCCTGCCCGTCGGGGGTGCGCATCGGCGACATCATCGCCAAAGCCAAACTCGAATCGGGGCAATTCCGCCCGGGCCTGCGCGAGATAATTCTGGCCAACACGGATTTGATGGGCACCTTGGCAGTCCCCTTCTCTCCCATCCTCAATCCCGTTCTCAAATGGGACCTCAGCAAGAAGATGATGGACGGCATCCTGGGCATCGACCACCGCCGCGCTTTCCCGGCTTATGCAGGACAGACTTTCACCCGCTGGTATAAAAAACACGCGAAAAAACAGCAGGAAGCCTTCTCCAAGCAGGTTTACTATTTCCACGGCTGCTACGCCAACTATAATTTCCCCAAGCTGGGACAGGATTTGGTCAAACTGCTGAATGCCTGCGGCTATGGCGTACGCCTGCTCGAAAAAGAAAAGTGCTGCGGCGTCGCCCTGATTTCCAACGGGATGGGCGCCCAGGCCAAGCGTCAGGCCAAGGTCAACCTCGCCTCCATCCGTCAGGCGGGCACGACCGTCCTCACCACCTCCACCACTTGTACGATGACCCTGCGGGATGAATATCCCCACGTACTCGGGCTGGACAACGCCGATGTGCGCGACAACATCCAACTCGCGCTCCGCTTCCTCTGCGAAAAGGTAGAAAGCGGAGAAATCAAACTGGCCTTCAAGCCCGGCTATCAGAAAAAAGTCGCCTACCACACCTCCTGCCACGCGGAGAAACAAGGCAGTTGGATTTACTCCCTGCCGCTTCTCAAACTGATTCCCGGCGTGCAACTGACCGTGCTGGAGAGTTCCTGCTGCGGTATTTCCGGCACTTTCGGCTTCAAAAAAGAGAACTACGAGTACTCCCAGGG
>CADAFY010000128.1 GCA_902787255.1 uncultured Bacteroidia bacterium | reverse complement strand
GGAGTTTCTCCCAGGGCAGGCCCTCATTCTTAAAAAACCATTTGAAAAGGTAGTATCCTACGATGAATCCGCCCACGAAGAGCAGTGAATACCATCGAAGCCCGAAAGAACCGAGCGTCAACAGATTAGGATCTACATTCCAATGTATGGCAAGCAGATTCATTATTCCCGGATAGCGGCGATGCCGGGCAGTTCGATACCTTCGAGGTACTCGAGCATCGCGCCGCCGCCGGTGGATACATAACTCACTTTCTTGGCGTAGCCCATCTGCGTGACCGCAGCAACGGAATCACCGCCGCCGACCAGCGTGAAGGCGCCTTTCTCGGAAGTGGCCTTGGCCAGAATCTCGGCTATCTTGTTGGTACCCTTGGCGAACGCAGGAATCTCGAACACGCCGACGGGACCGTTCCAGAGGATGGTCTTGGAAGCCATAATGACTTTCTCCCACTGTGCGACCGTAGAGGGAGCGGCATCCACGCCTTCCCACTCGTCGGGAATCTCGCTGTTCTTGCAGATGCGGGTATTGGCGTCATTGGAGAAAGCGTCGGCGATGAGCACTTCGTCGGAGAGATACATTTTCACGCCTTTCTCTTCGGCTTTCTTCAAGATATTGAGCGCCAGTTCCTGCTGGTCATCCTCGCAAAGGGATTTGCCAATCTTGCCTCCCTGGGCCTTGATGAAGGTATAGACCATACCGCCGCCGATAATCATATTGTCCACCACGTCGAAGAGGTGCTCGATGATACCGATCTTGGAAGAGACCTTGGCGCCGCCGATGATGGCGGTAACGGGATGCTCAGGGGTTTTGAGCACGCGGTCGATGGCCTTGATTTCACCTTCCATAATATATCCGAACATCTTGTCGTTGGGGAAATACTTGGCGATGAGGGCCGTGGAAGCGTGGGCACGGTGAGCCGTACCGAAAGCGTCGTTGATGTAGCAGTCAGCGTAGGAAGCGAGTTTCTTGACAAACTCCTTCTGACTTTCCTTGACAGCGGCCTTGGCAGCCTTCTTCTCCTCGTCGGTAGCATCTTCGGCCAGTCCCCTGGGCTTGCCTTCCTCTTCGGCATAGAAGCGGAGGTTTTCGAGCACGAGCACGTCACCGGGCTTGAGCGCGGCGACCTGGGCATCGGCTTTCTGGCAATCGTCGGCGAAGGAAACCTTGCGGCCGAGCAATTCCTCGAGATGGGGAAGAATGTGTTTGAGGGAGAATTTCTCCGTCACGCCCTTGGGACGTCCGAGGTGGGACATGATGATGAGGCTGCCGCCTTTCTCCAGCACCTTGTTGAGGGTGGGAACGGCCGCACGCATACGGGTGTCGTCGGTAATCTGGAACTGTTCGTTCAAGGGAACGTTGAAATCAACGCGCACGATGGCTTTCTTGCCGGCGAAGTCGTAGGTAGAGATATTCTGTTGCATAACTATGATTATAAATTGGAGTTAACTTTATTCCACTCGGACACGGGCGGGATGATGCCCAGTTCGATGATTTCATCGCGCATCTTGCAGAGGTGCTCGTAGGATTTCTGCAAATCGGCAATCTCGGCGGCGGTACCGGCGGGGTCGCAGAAATGCACGCCGCGTTTGTCAATCACGGACGGCATCGCCATCATCACATTGTTGTAGGTGCCGTTGTTGACATAGCAGCCGGCCGGCCAGGTGAATTTCTCACCGCCCATCGCCGCCTCAATCATCTTGACGGCATTGTAGGCCGGGCTCTGGAAGGAAGAACGGCCGCGGAGCTTGATAATCGCGGAACCGCCCTGGATGGTGTCGTGTTTGATCTGCTCGAATTCTTCAGCGCTCAGGCCCATCAGGTTGAAGGGTTTGCCGTCAATCTTGGCCTGGGAGGCGAACACCGCCATCGCTTCGCCGTGTCCGCCGTAGGTCACCGCGCCCGTCACTTTGCTCTGGGGCACGCCGAACTTCTGGGCGAGAGCCGTCTGCAGACGGGTGGAGTCGAGAGCCGCGAGGGTGGTCACCTTCTCGGGAGACACGCCGGAGTGCAGCAAGACCACGAGACCGGTCAGGTCGGCGGGATTGAAAATCACGGTGATGTGTTTGACATCCGGGCAATACTTCTTGACATTCTTACCGAAGTCCTCGGCAATCTGGCAGTTGCCTTTCAGCAAATCTTCGCGGGTCATACCCTCTTTGCGGGGAGCGCCGCCGGAAGAAAGGATGTATTTGGCATCTTTGAACGCCTCAGCCGCATCGGTGGTCCAGGTGATGTTCACGCCTTCAAATGCGCAGTGGTTCATCTCGGCGACGACGCCCAGCAAACCCGGCTCATAAATGTCATACAGGCAAATGTTGGGGGTGAGGTGCAACATCAGGGCGGTCTGGGCCATATTGGACCCGATCATACCGCCGGCACCGACAATCAGTAACTTTTCGTTGGTCAAGAATTTCATATTGAAAAAATTTAAAATTATTACCCTTTTTCGCATCGGCGAGCCAATGCGGATGCAAAGTTAGCAAAAAATTTGGTTTTCTCTCGGCTTATTTGTACTTTTGCAACCGATTACAAAACAAAAGATGGAACCTCCGAGTCCAATAGGCACGATTAATATGACGGATAGTCGCTCTGACGACCCGTTATCGTGCGTTATCCCCTATCAGACGCAGGCTGGCACCCCGGAGTCGGGGCGCCGGGCGGCTTGTTGTTTCCGCGCGGTCGGGAACGCTGCGGTTTTGTCTTAAAACATTATTTATGGCACTTTATTTAAGAAAAACAGTCGCAGAAAAAGCAGAAGTATCGGTCTGGCAGATCACCGAGAGCGAAGAAGAACTGAAAGCCCTCGTATCCGTGCCGTCCGATGAAATGGAAGAAATCGAATTGATTCAGAGCGAATCGCTCCGCAAGCAGAAACTGGCCGTACGCGCCCTGCTCAACGAAGTGTTCGACGAGAAAATGTACCTGAGCCACCACGACAACGGCCAGCCCTATCTGGAGGGTTGCGCCACGAGCATCAGCATCACCCATACCAATAAATATGTCGCCATCATCACCCACGACGAACTCGATCTGGGGATTGATTGCGAGAGTCTGGACCGCGACTTCTCCGCCGTGGAGAAGAAAGCGTTGAGCGAAGAGGAAATCGAAGACCTCGACGAAGACCGCAAGAACGAGCAGCTCGCCATCTACTGGTGCGCCAAGGAAGCCGTCTATAAAAGGATGTCCATCGGCAATGTCGATTTCGCCGAACAGATCGAATTGGAGAAGTTCCGTCCCAAGGGAGAAGGCGAACTCGAAGCCACCTTCATCCACAAGGACGGCCACGAGGAAGAATTCGAACTGGAGTACATCACTTTCGACCGCCACGTACTTGTCTGGCTGGTCGGCTAATTTTTAATTAGTAAAAATTACAAATGTTTTATAGGCTGTTAATCAACAAATTAACAGCCTATTTAATTTTTTGTTAATAACTTCTTGCGAATTTGTTGAAAAAGATAAAACAATTCGCTTAACTTTGCCTTCGCGAATTCACCGGGAGGTCAATTCCGCACATTACCTACTATAATAATATAAACAAACATTTCCGGTCCTTGACCCTGCGGACACAAGGCCGGAGGTGAAAATAACACACTACAGCGTATGATTAAGAAAGTACTAAAACGAGACGGCCGGGAGGTGACCTTCGACAGCCAGAAGATTGTCGCCGCCGTAATGAAGGCAATGGCCGTGACCGAAGCCGGGGAAGACATCGTCCTCGCCGCCAAGATCGCCGATGCGGTCACCAAGAACAACAAAGAGGTTATGAGCGTGGAGGAGATTCAGGACTGTGTAGAAATGGAACTGATGAAATCCCCCCGCAAGGAAGTGGCCAAGAAGTACATAGCCTACCGCAACCAGCGCAGCATGGCCCGCAACGCCAAGAGCAATGAAATTTTTCAGGAGATTATCGACGCCCAGGCGACGGACATTACGCGTGAGAACGCGAATATGAACGCGGACACGCCCGCGGGTATGATGATGAAGTTCGCATCCGAGGCGACCAAATCCTATGTGGACAACTGCCTGCTTTCCGAAGACGTGCGCGAAGCCGTGGTGAACGGATACATCCACATCCACGACAAGGACTACTACCCTACCAAGAGCCTCACCTGCATCCAGCACCCGCTCGACAAGATTCTCGAATGCGGCCTGAAAGCCGGTCACGGCGAATCCCGTCCCGCCAAACGCATTGAGACCGCTTCCGTGCTCGCCTGCATCTCGATGGAGACGGTGCAGAACGAAATGCACGGCGGCCAGGCCATCCCCGCCTTCGACTATTACCTGGCTCCCTATGTCCGCAAGACCTTCCAGGAGGAAATCAAGAAACTCTCCGACCTCTTCGGAAAGGACTACTCCTACCTCAACGATGTCAAGTTGGACGACTACATCCGCCGCGACCTCGTCGGCATGCAGGGAGAAGAGCGCATCATCCAACACGCGGTCAACCAGACCGTGATGCGCGTCCACCAGTCGATGGAAGCCTTCGTGCACAATATGAACACCATCCATTCCCGTGGCGGCAACCAGGTGGTATTCTCCTCCATCAACTACGGTACGGACACCTCCGCCGAGGGCCGCTGTATCATCCGCGAGATTCTTAACACCACTTACGAAGGCGTGGGCAACGGCAGCACCGCCATCTTCCCCATCCAAATCTGGAAGAAGA
>CADAFY010000127.1 GCA_902787255.1 uncultured Bacteroidia bacterium | reverse complement strand
ATGATTTTATCGTTGCGCAAGTCGCAGGAAATCGTGAATGGAAGGGAACCGGAATGATTGGTGTCGAAATTCAAGTCCGTGGCAGAACCGCCTTCCGGCGCGGATGCTCTGAAGGCCAATTTGAGATAATCCAATTTCTTTTCATCTTCGCTGGGCGTACTGTATCTGTTCCAGCAATTGTCCCAGGAACCGGCTTCCGTGAGGAACTTGAAGGACCCTTCTGTCAGATTGCCGGTCCATTGATACCGTAGGAATCCGGCGCTGCGGTTGGCGCTCAGCATATAATCGGCATTGGCGGAAGGATCCCAGCCCTTGCCTGTGGCGCTGCCGAGAATGTATAAGGGGGTACGAATCTCGTTGTTCAAGGTGAAAGTGTAGGTCATTGCGGCCGGATCCGTGGCATCCAGGGTGATGGTGTATTCTCCGTCCTTGTCCACTTGGAAATTCTTCGGGTCATCATAACTTCCGCCATAAACCAGTTCGCCCGGCGTGTCTCCGGGGACAAGACTGGGCCACCAGTCGCCGTTGTTGACCGTAAAGCGGAAGTCCTGGCCCTTTTGCATCAAGCCTGTCCAGGTATAGACCCTTCCGCTCTTGCTCATCTTGTAGTTGTTGTCATCCCGGTTCCAACCACATTCAAACCCGTCGCCGAGCAGGAAGACATCGGTGAACTGAGGGAGGCTGATGGCGGGCAGATTGGTCAGATAGCCTTTTTTGTATTCATACGACTTTCCGGTCTTGCTGGAATCGTCAACCGTGCTGTCTCCTTGTTGGAGAGAGACGCCGAGAGTCTTGGTTCCATAAGGGAGCATAACATAAACGATTTTGGTTTCGATGCCGGTGATTGCCCAGAAATTGTAGGTGGCGGTATTGCTCGTGCTCTTGGCACTGATGGAGTTGTCCGCCGTATTGACCGTGTAGGTGCCGGCGATGCCGCTCGCGCTGGCAACCAGTTTGTTCGTACCCGCAGGGGCGTAGTTGTAGGTTACCTTCACCAGACTTCCGATGTGCTGGAACTGGCAGTCATCCAAAGATGCGTACATCATCGGCGTAGGGGTGCTGTAGGAAACGGACGCGGGGAAATTGACGACAAGTTCCGTCCCGTCATAACTGTGCCCGTCATTGTACGGGAATACGGCGTAGCCGTCCGAGTAATACCCTTCGGGAAATGCTCCCTTGAAGGTGGCCAGTTTGGCGTCCTGCGCATCGACGGCCGTGCAGGTGAGTTCACACATAGTCCAACTGCCGCCATTGGTGGCGCTGACAGCGATTTTGTCGCCCACGTTCCAACTGAAGGCACCGTCGCCGGCGATTCCGGCTCTGGTCTCAAGGTCTTCTCCGATGGAGAATTCCATACTTACGATATTCTTTCCTTCTGTCTGCTCTTCAATGGGGTTCTGAGCATCCTTGTCGGTCATTGCCTGTTCTCTGGTACAAGATACCATCATCAACATAGCGGCTGTGAAAATACAAAATACCCGTTTCATCTTTGTTCTCGTTTTTGAATTTATGCCCAAAAGTTGTTGTCGAGCACATCCTCGACATTCATATCCACGCCATTGCCTTTTTGTCCGGAGCCTATGAGGCAAGGTCTTTCGATAGTGGCAGCCAACGGCTCCGCTTGCGGTGTTTTGTAGATTTTTCTTTCTTTTTTCATAATGATTGATATTTAATTATTTATTATTTTAGTATGCTTAATATTCTACAACAATCATAGTCCAGTATTTGAGCGCGGGGAGGGTGAAGTCAATCCGGCTGCCATTTTGCGTGAACGCAAGTTCTTGCGGACTGCTCCAATGGTAATCCGGCGAGGCCGCCCACACTTTTGTCGGGGTTCCCGTGACGCCGACGCTCATCGGCAGGCTTTTTACTTCGCGGGGTTCGGCCTGCGTGAATTCCGGATCTGTCCAGTTGAGATGTCTGGCCTTGTTCATATTGATAAGGTGCAGCACCTCCACTTGTCTGCCTTCGTCCGCAGCCAAGGTAACGCTCTTGTTGAAAACGCTGATTTTGCCCTTCTCGGCGACCGTAAAACTTGTACTGGGCGTGCAGGCGTGGAACGAATCCGTAGCGCTGGTCGTGCTCACATCGGGAACTTTCCATCCGTCCGGGGTGCGCAGCAGGTTTTCGTATGCGGTGATGAAGTCGTACAATTTAATCATATTCATCCGCAGGGCGGCTTCCATCTTGAGATCCGCGTTGGGAAAGTATTCACTGCAGAGCATGTGCTCGCCAAGTTCGAGGTGCGCGCCGCCCAAAGCGTGAATGAAGCAATCGCAAAGTACGACGGCAGGGGTGTTGAAGAACTTGGAGGCGGAGTGATCGTCTTTCTCGTTTTTATGCATATAGGCGCAGACGACGTTCTTTCTGTTCGGGTCAATCTGATAATTCCGTACAACGTCGCGGGCCAAGTCGTCATATTCGTAGCCCCATTCCTCCAAGTAGAGGAAGTCCACCGGACCGGCGGCAATTTTGTCGGCGCCGAACTGGGAGACCGCATTCATCACCAGTCTCTTTTCGGGTCGGGCCTCTTTCATTCTGCTTATAAAGGGGGTGAAGCCGTTCCGGATATCCAATTGCGTTCCGTCGTAGTCATATACGGTTCCCCGGTCTCCCAACTGGTCAATCTGGTAGCCGTCGAAATCCAGCACCTTGTATACATCTTCGTTGCGCCGGACAATATAATCCTGCCAATCGGCGTTGCCGGGGTTGACGATGTAGATGTTGCTCTTAAAAGCGATATCCAGCGGATGGAAATCCTTGTTCTTGTGCTCGGTATCCGTATATAGGAACCACTCGTCTTTCACGCCGTCTTCCTTGTAGTCAATCAGCGCGCCGTAGCCCAGGTTGTAGAAGAGCGTCTTCATACCGTACGAATGGGCGGCGGCAATCTGGTCCTTGATGGTCTGGAGATAGACGGTACGGTTGCAAATGTCCGTGTAGGTCGTCATAGGGGCGGAAGCCGTGCCGCCCAGAGGCCAATGGTGCTTGTAGTGCCAGTCCTGGAACTGAATGTAGTTGAGGTGGTAGCGGTTGAGTTGGGTGAAGAGTTCCCCAATCTCGGTCTTGGAAATCTTTCCATAATAAGAAAGGAAGCCGTTGCGCGGGAAGGTCTTGGGGTCGGAGGAAACATCCACGCCGATGGAGCCGCGGACGGACTCGCCGCCATCGCTTTCTTTGACGATGATTTCTACGAGATAACCTTTTCCGTCATATTCGGGAGCGGTCCAGGTCCATTCCGTTGCCGTGAGCGGGCGTTCTTCCAACACCTGGTTCAGGAAACGGTAGCGGATGAAGGCGTTGCCGTCGGGCACCATTTTGTTGAGGCTGAACTTGACACTCTCGCCAGGGGCGTAGCAGACTTTGTCTGTCGTGAGGAAGGTCTCGACATACATCTGCCCGTAGGTCAAGGGGTCGTCTTTTATAGACTCGACGTTGCAAGCTTGAATGCCGGACAAAGCAAGGCAGGCCAGCGGTCCGCAGGCCAAATACTTCAAACGAGCGATCATTCTTTTCATAATCAATTCCGGTCAAGCGTACATTTCATCGTATTGAGGTTGACAGTCACCGTGTAGTTGCCGTTTGCGGAGACATTGATCAGGTGGTCCGTGCCCGTGACGGGGTTATAGACCAGGTCTTGGTTGTTGCCGGCCGACTTGGCGCCGAAACACCATTTGAAGTGTCCGGTTACGATAGGGAATTTCATCTCTCCGGCTTTCAATTCTCCGGTCCAAGTGAAGACATTGGATGCGGCCTTCGTCATTTTCGTGGGCTTGCCCTCGCTCACATCCCATCCGTTGGGCGTCGCGCTGCCGATCATCCAGAGCGATTCGTAGGGCTCGAAAGTCGCCTTGTCAAACGCGTAGCGGATGGTCTTGTTCCTTGTGTCGATGGTCAAGGTCCATACGCCGGTGCTGTCAACGACAAATTTATAGTCGTTGTCATCGTGCAGTACCATATTCTCCCTGTCGTCTTGGAACTTGGCTGTGAAGGCCGGTTGCCAGGACTGAGGGTCCAGGGCGCTGGTCTTGAACAAGAACTTAAATTCTCCGGTATATAATTTCCCGGTGAAGGTGTAAATGCGGTTGGCGTCGCCGTTCACTTCCAGTCCGGGCTTATTCCAGGCGTTCCCGGTGGCGGGACCGATCAGGTAAAGGGAAGGAGGGGTGCCGGAGGCTTCACTGTCATAGGTGAAGAGCGCCGTCATTTCGTTGATGTCCAGCTCGATGTCCCATACGCCTTCATCGTTGATGTAGAATTTGTTATCCTTATCATTGTTCACGCTCTTGTCCAGGGTGAGGGGCGTTTCGCTGACGACGGGCGTGTTGTCGACGGGGGCGACATAGCAGTTGCCGAAATTGCCGCTCTTGTCTTCGAAATAGAGGGTGCCGTAGGGGAATTTCAATTGCCCTTCGAGAAGTTGGTAGCGGGTTGCGTACTTCCCGTTGCCTTTGTATTCAAATTTTCCGGCTTTGTCCAAGGACCATTCGTTTCCAGTTGCATTGCCGATGATATAAATCGCGGGTGCGATTTCTACTTCTACCGCCTCGGAGGCGACTGGCTCGATGTCGGAACTATAAACTTTGGCGATGATGCGGGCTTGGATGGTGCAGGGCTTGCCGTGCAGCGTCGCTACGACATGGGCGTACAGCGTGTCGCGCTTCTGCCCAG
>CADAFY010000126.1 GCA_902787255.1 uncultured Bacteroidia bacterium | reverse complement strand
CCGCGGATACGGCATCGGCGATCAGCTGGTCGGGCGTGCGGGTTTCCTGCAGGTCCTGTCCGGTCGATACCCCGTCAAAGACATTTCCGGGATCGCCCACATAGCCTCTTTCGTACGTGATTTGCGCATCGGGCCAGGCTTCCCGGATTCCCTGCAGCGGTGAAATCTCGTGCACCGTTTTCAAGGAAGAGGATCCGCCGCCGACGGTCAATTTCTTGATGGCATTTTCTCCCACGACAAGGATGTTCTGCGCGTTTTTGACCGGCAGCAGGCCGCCCTCATTTTTCAGCAGGACGATGCCTTCCGCCCCAATGCGGCGCGCGGCGGCAAAGTGTTCGGGCGAGGTAAACGAGCCGTTCGGGCGGTCTTCCGCCAGGGAAGTCCGGTACATCAGGCGCAGCACGCGGCGCACTTTGTCGTCGAGTTCATCCGTGCCATATTCGCCGGCTTCAATTTTCCGCTGGTAGGGGAGGGCCAGGTAATATTTGTCGTAAGGATTCTTGGCTTCTACGTTGAGGCCGTTGGTACCGGTGCCGAATTCCAGATCCAGGCCGTTGGTGATGGCCTGATCGGTGTCGTGGCAGCCGCCCCAGTCGCTGATGACGGCGCCGTCAAAGCCCCACTCGCCCTTGAGGATATCGTTCAGCAGGTACTGGTTGTGGCAGCAGTGCTGGTCTTTGTAAAGGTTATAGGAACCCATGACGGACCAGGCACCGCCTTCCTGCACGGCCGCTTTGAAGGCCGGCAGGTAGATTTCATAGAGGGCACGGTCGTCCACGACCACATTGGCCGTATGGCGGTGGATTTCGTCGTTGTTCAGGGCATAGTGCTTGACGCAGACGGCCACTTTGTTGCGCTGGACAGCCTGGATGTAGTTCACGGCCATCCGTCCGGTCAGGTACGGGTCTTCCCCCATATACTCGAAATTACGGCCGCCCAGGGGATGGCGCAGGATGTTCAGGCCGGGTGCCAGCAAAACATCTTTGTGGCGGTAGCGGGCTTCCTCTCCGATGCTCTTGCCGTACAGGGCGGCCATTTCGGTGTTCCAGGTGGCCGCCAGGCAGGTCAGGGCCGGGAAGGCGGTGCAGGAATCGTCCGTATGGTCAGCCTGGCGCCATTTGTCCCACAACACGTCGGCGCGGATGCCGTGGGGGCCGTCGGAGGTCCATAAGGTCGGAATTCCGAGGCGCGGTACACCGGCGCTGCTGAACTTGGACTGTGCGTGGATCAGCTTGATTTTTTCCTGCAGCGAGAGTTGCGCGAGGGTCTCGTCCACCTTCTTTTCGATGTCGGCGGCGGGTTTCTTGCTTTCGCATGCGGCCACGGCCAGCACTGCTGCAAAGAGGATCAGGAGGATTTTTTTCATATGTAGTTTGTTAATTAGAAGTTCAACGTAAGGCCATAGCCATACGGCGTAAAGCCGCAGGCTAGGTTGAATTTGTCTGCGTTTTTGAGGGCGGGAATGGCGGGGATGGCGAGGCTAAGGCCTACGCTGGCCGCCGCTGTTCCGAAGAGCGCCATCCACATTCCGGTAAGCGAACCGGATTTTTCATTGCTGATATATTTTTCCCACATGTAGGCGCTGTCTACGCCCCATTGATAATAGGGGTGGAAACTATCCCCAAAGTAGGAATACTGGCGGGCGGGATTGAAGGAATCGTTCCATAGCAAGATACCGCCCAAAGTGGTGGCGGTTCCCGCTACGGCGAGTGCGGCTCCCCAATAGAAACGCTTCCTTTGCTGTTGGAGCGAGGGGAATGACATCTGGTCAAAATGATGGTTAAAGCGGTGCAGGCCGATACTGCCAACGGTAAGTTCCGTCAGGCCGGCAACAACGAGTGAAAGGCCCATCTTATTGGCTATCAAGGTGCCTGAGTGCATGGAATACTCGAAGTTGTTGGTAATTGCCTCAATAAATGTTTCATCTTCGGTTACCGGATGACGCGAAAGGCTCAAAGAAAGAATATGGGCGAACAAAATGCTTCCGGTGCCGGTCAGGGCCGTCAACAGACCGGTCGTTGCTAATCGTTGTCTGGGGAGAAAACCGTTGTAATAGGCGTTGGTTCCGAGCAGGGAAATCATTTCGTCTTCGTTGAGAGCAATGAGATTCTCTACCTTATATTGTTCGCCTTTTTTGATACTCGGTGCCTCCAGAAGATTGCTGCGGTCAAGGACACCTTTGTCGAACCGCAAGGTAAAGTTGTCCGGGAAACGAATGGAAGAAATATAGTCCTGCGGAAGCTTCTCCATAAGACGTCCGTTGATTGTTGTCTGTTTAAACCGGATGAAGGACTCTTTAATGGCAGTAATTTCCACATCGAATTGTTCTTTGTTCTGGGTGGTAATGGTTACCGTTTGAGCAAAGGTTGAGGCGCAATAGATTATTAGACCCAATAAGAATAGAATGCTTTTTTTCATGGCTTAAGGATTAATTTGAAGTAAGACAAACAGAATTTAGGTCCAGTTTCCAGTGGCCGGCATCTTCAAGTGGAAGCATATAGAGAGGCCGATGATTCTGGTAAAGATAGAAGAGATTTCCGTCGCAAGAAATGGAATAAACGTCATTATCTACCCACCGTATTGCAAAGAAATACCAGGAATATTTGTCAATTTCTTTGTTCCGGACAGCATAGGTGCGCCCCTGATGGTTGGCGGTAAAGAAGAATTGTCCATTATTTCGATGAACGGAATCCGTATCCTTGTCGGGAGCGTGATAGGTTTCGTCTATTTTTTCTCCATTTTTCCAGATGTGATATTCCTTATCGGCAGAAATCCGGATGACATAGGCATCGTCTCCTTCTACATACAGGGCGTGTTCTGCATAATAGCCCGTCATGGTTCCTCCGGTAAAAACGGCCGTTCCGTTTTTATAGACCGTACATACACCATCGACGTTGATGGTTTGCCAGATGTCTTCTCCGGAGAGGACGATACGGGAGGAATTATCGGGAACCGGGTGGAGGGAAGGAACTTTTTTAATTACTTCCCCGTTTCGCATGAGGGTGAGTTCCTGGGGAATAGGCTCGACACTGGCGTCGTAAGAGACAGAATAGAAGGCGCCGTTCTGGACATTAGAGGCTTTGACGACGGTCCCTTTTGGGAACGAAAACTCTTTTTCCCCGTTGAACCATACGGAAAAGACCGTGTTTTTCGCTTTATCCGCCGTGTGCTGGAGCAGTACAAAAGTAGACTTATTGTTTACGTGAAGGGCAGCGGCGCGGATAGGAACCTTGTCATCGATGGAATAGATCAGTTGGGTATTGTTATATACCATTACGTGGTATTCCGGCTCTTTTACCCAGGATTGCAAGCCGGGTGTCTTGTAAACGGTAATGGCGGAGTATAAATTCTCCGGCGCCGTTTCTACAAACTCCTTTTCGCATCCGGACAGCGTCAGGAGCGAAAGACAGAAGAGCAAGAGAAATTTTTTCATAATCATTCAGTTTTGTTTCTGTTACCAAAGGAAGTTGTTGAAGGGCCAGCGGCCGGCGTGGATTTCGGCCACCATTTTATAGATGTCGTTGCGGAGTTTTTCGATACCGATTTTCTCCTTGGCCGAGATGAAGATGCACGGGGTCTTTTCCCGGGCGATCCAGCTGTTCTTGAGCTCCTCCAGCGGAACGTTGTCCTTCGTGGGCGGTTCCAGCGAAAATTCATCGTACGGCTCGTAGGTATAGGCATCTATCTTATTGAAAACCACGTAGGTAGGTTTGTTGATGGAACCTATGTCCCGCAAGGTGTCCTCTACGACCTTCATTTGTTCCTCGAAGCCGGGGTGGGAGATGTCCACCACGTGGACCAGCACGTCGGCTTCGCGTACCTCGTCCAGCGTGCTTTTGAACGCCTCGATGAGCTGGGTGGGCAGTTTGCGGATAAACCCGACGGTGTCGCTGAGCAGGAAGGGGACGTTCTCGATAACCACCTTCCGGACGGTGGTGTCCAAGGTGGCGAAAAGTTTGTTCTCGGCAAATACGTCCGACTTGGCCAGCAGGTTCATCAGGGTACTTTTCCCCACGTTGGTATAACCTACGAGCGAGAGGCGCACCAAAGAACCCCGGTTGCCGCGCTGGGTGGCCATCTGCCGGTCCACTTTCTTGAGCTGTTCCTTCAGCCGGGAGATTTTTTCCTTGACGATCCGGCGGTCCACTTCGATCTGGGTCTCACCCATACCGCCCCGGGTTCCCACGCCGCCGCGCTGCCGCTCCAAGTGGGTCCACATACCCGCCAGCCGGGGGAGCATGTAGTTGTATCGGGCCAGTTCCACCTGCATCTTGGCATAGGAGGTTTTGGCCCGCTGGGCAAAGATTTCCAGGATCAGGCTGGTCCGGTCGATGACCGCCGTGTTTTTGATAACGCGCTCAATATTACGCTGTTGCATGGGGGAGAGCTCGTCATCAAAGATAACATAGTTGATTTGGTTTTCTTCGCAGTATTGGGCGATTTCTTCCAGTTTTCCGCTGCGGATGTAGGTGGCGTTGTCGGGTTTGTCGACCCGCTGGATGAATTTTTTGTCACCCATGGCACCGGCTGTTTCTGCCAGAAATTGCAGTTCGTCCAGGTATTCCATAACCGTCCGCTCGTTGTCGTGCGGGCGGATGATGCCAACGAAGACTGCTTTTTCTGTGTTATGATAGTCCATAAACGCCTTTTCTTTTTAGCGAAAAAAGGCCATCCGG
>CADAFY010000125.1:4689-9367 GCA_902787255.1 uncultured Bacteroidia bacterium | reverse complement strand
GTCTATACGCTGGGACAGGCCGTCACCGAAATCAGGCCGCAGCAGGCGGTCTATGAATTGAACCGCGGCGATGCCGACGGGGTGGCCGTGCGTATTACCATTTCCCCGGACAACGCCGCGCATCGGGGCGGCATCCAGACTTCCTTTACCTGTGAGCCGTCAAGCCTCGTCAAGAATATCGAGAAGAATTCGGATACCCATTTTATGGTCTATATGAATGATCTGGGCGGTCACGCCACCGTGACTTTTACGGCGGGCGACGGCAGCGGCACGACCGGTTCCTGCGAAATCTATGTGAAAGGCCCCGTGGATATGGGCTTGAGCAAGCGATGGATGAACTGCGATGTCAAAGTGATGCGTCCTTGGAGTGCGGATGGTCGTTGTGTGGCTTGGGGCGAGACGGATTCCAAAGGGCAATATACCCTTGACAATTATGTCTGGTATAGCGCAGGGCAATATACAAAATACAATGTCAGCAGCGGCGCTACAGATAATTTTTACGCCCTGGAATCCGGTGACGATGCGGCCAAGACGGATGTTTCCATTGCTTCCTATAAGCAAAAACTAAGAACTCCCACCAAGGCTGAATGGGAGGAACTGCTCAATGGATGCACCTGGCAGAAGACGACTTTGAACGGAACGGAAGGCTATCTGGCCACCTCCAAGGCAAACGGCAGCACGCTCTTCTTCCCGCATCAGACCTACTGGACTTCCAGTCGGGTGAATTTCATCTCGACTACAGGCGGAGGACGCGTCATCGTCACGGACCGGGCCTTTGCCGTAGATTTGGAGAATGCTGCATCCGGTGCCGGCTACTGCCTGCGCTGGGAAGGCCATTATGTCCGCGCTGTCGTGGATTAGCGGATAAACGTGCGATTTTGAGGAAAAAATTTGCACAATTCAAAAAAGTCACTTATCTTTGCAGCCCGTTTGAAAGAAACGGGAAACATAGTCTCTTAGCTCAGTTGGTTAGAGCGCTACACTGATAATGTAGAGGTCACTGGTTCAACTCCAGTAGGGACTACAGAGAGATGGGGGATTAGCTCAGTTGGTAGAGCACTTGCTTTGCAAGCAAGGGGTCAAGAGTTCGAATCTCTTATTCTCCACAGATACACAGAAAAGCCACGCCAAGTTTACTTGAGCGTGGCTTTTTCGTGTATCTGGTAAGCCCCGCCGCAGGCGGGGAGAGATGTCGGAGGGCCTCCGGCCCGACGAAACCTCGCAGAGCTCTCGGAGCAAAGCGACGAAATCTCGGAGAATAAGAGATTGCGCGTGGGTGGTAAGCCCCGCCGCAGGCGTTCTATACCAGGTGTGCCCAGTCCCAGTCAAGCGGCGGGGACCGGGCACACCTGTAAGAGATATTTGCATTTTCCCTCGCTTATCAGTATCTTCGCGTAGAATTTACGGAGCGTTATGAAAAAGTATTTTTTGATGATTGCTTTACTCGCCTTGACGCTGGTTTCTTGCGGGGACAAGCACGGAAGCGGCAAAGGCAACTACCTGATGCTGGACCAGTTTGTATTGGTGCTGGAGGCGGGCGATAACGCCAAGTTAAACGCGACGACTTATTCGAATGTCGGCAGGTCAGATTTTGCTTACGGCTGGTCTTCGACCAATCCTGCGGTCGCCACGGTAGACGGCCAAGGCAATGTCAAGGCCCTGTCTGCCGGTGCCGCGGATATTGTGGCGCAGGCCGAAAACGGAGCGAGCGCTGCTTGCCGTGTGATGGTCCTTCAGTTTGTCGACTTAGGCGGGGCCGTCCTGTGGGCGACCTGTAATTTTGGGGCATCCCGACCGCAGGATGCCGGATTCTATTATGCTTGGGGCGAAAAAGGAAATAAGAATACCTATACTTGGACGAACTACGCATTCGCTACGGCTGCCAATCAGTTGAAAAAATACAATTGGGATGAGCATTACGGCGAAGTAGATGGCAAGAATGTTCTGGATGCGTCCGATGATATCGTCTCCTATACGAGCGACAGAAGGTTCCGTATGCCGTCACGTGGCGACCTGGAGACTTTGCTGACGGATGCTTCCGTCGGTAAGGAGTATGTTAACGAAGAGGGTCGGCGAGGCTTGAAAGTGTGGAGTGAATCGACGGGCGCCGAGATATTCCTGCCGGCGACCGGCTATTTCGAAGCAAGCGTCTTGGAGTCGCAGACGATGGGCTATTATTGGACTTCCGCCCTCGCAGGGACGGATAGCGAACCTTCCAAGGCGATTGCCTTGTCATTTGATACAGAAGGAGCGGTCAAGGACGCAATCCTTCGTTTCCGGGGGCTGCTCATCCGTCCTGTCAAGGCCAAGCCCTAGTCCAAGTCCAAGCCCAAGCCCAAGCCCAAGCCCAAGCCCAAGCCCAAGCCCCTGTAAGAAGCAGTTAAACAACCTCTAACTCTACGCAAATTTAATCTAAAGTATGATGAAAAGAACATTCGTTTTCGCACTGGTCGCCGCAATGGGACTGTGGGCCTGTTCGCAACCCCGGCAGGCCTGGAATAATCCGGTATTCGAGGGCTGGTATGCCGACCCGGAAGGATTTGTTGTCGGTGAGACGCTGTGGGTGTACCCGACAGCCTCCCTGCCTTTTGATGAGCAGACTTATTTCGACGCCTTCTCCACAACGGACAGGGTTCACTGGACGAAATACGAGAATATTCTGGATACGACGCGCGTGAAATGGGCACGCCGGGCGATGTGGGCCCCTTCCATCGTGCAGAAAGATGGCTTGTATTACCTGTTTTTCTCCGCCAATGACATTCACAGCGAGGAAGAAGGCGGCGGTATCGGAGTGGCCGTTGCCAGCCAGCCCCAAGGTCCCTTCGAGGATTTGCTGGGCAAGCCGCTCATTCCGAACATCGTCAACGGAGCCCAGCCCATCGACCAATTCGTCTTCCAGGACCCGCAGAGCGGCAATTGGTATATGTATTATGGAGGATGGAAACATTGCAATATGGTGCGCCTGGCCGATGATTTCCGCTCGCTGATTCCCTTCGAGGACGGTACAATGTGCAAAGAGGTGACCCCGCAGGATTATGTGGAAGGCCCCTTTATGATTGTGAAAGACGGCAAATACTACTTTATGTGGAGCGAGGGTAAATGGAAACAGGACAATTACCGTGTCGCATACGCCATCGCGGATTCTCCTTTCGGCCCCTTTGAACGGGAAGAAACCATCCTTCAGACCGACCCGGCCATCGGGACCGGCGCCGGACACCACAGCGTCGTGAAAGACCCCAAGACGGGCGAGTACCTGATTGTGTACCACCGTCATCCGTTGGGGGATTCCGATGGAAATCACCGTGTGGTCTGCATCGATGCCCTGAACTTCTCGCCGGAGGGCAAAATCCTTCCCGTGAAAATGACGGCGGCGGAATAATCGCTTACAAATGATAGATGTCGGTCGCGGGCGGCGGGGGCGTATCACCCCAGCGGTCCGCGATTTCGCGAAGCAGCGCCTTCAGCGCGGCGGGGTCGTTCTCCGTCACCAGACGGATGCGCATTTCTTTGAAATTGTCCAACCCTTTGAAATAACAACTCAGGTGCCGCCGCATTTCCAGCACGCCCACGCGTTCTCCCTTTAGCGCCAGCGAGCGGTCCAGATGCCGCAGGGCCAGTTCCACCCGTTCGCGGACTCCCATTTCGGGCAGGCGTTCTCCGGTCTTGAGATAATGCTTGATTTCCCGGAAAATCCACGGGTGTCCGAAGGTCGCGCGACCAATCATAATGCCGTCCACGCCATAGCGGGCGAAGGCGTCCCGAGCCCCCTCCGGCGTGCGGATGTCCCCGTTTCCGATGATGGGAATGTGCATACGCGGGTTCTCCTTGATGCGTCCGATGAGCGTCCAATCCGCCTCTCCCGTGTACATCTGCTGGCGCGTGCGTCCGTGGACCGTCAGTGCCCGGATGCCCACATCCTGTAGGCGCTCGGCTAGTTCGACGATGATCTTGCTGTCTTCATCCCATCCCAGGCGGGTCTTGACGGTGACGGGCTTCCGCACCGCTTCCACCACCGCTTTCGTGATGGCCACCATCTTGTCGGGCTCTTTCATCATCCCGCTCCCTGCCCCGCGCCCCGCGATTTTCCGGACCGGACAGCCGAAATTGATGTCGATGAGGTCGGCTCCGTGCCCGCCCACAAGTTCCTGCGCCCGCTCTGCCAGCCGGGCGGACTCGACCATCGCCTCGGGGATATTTCCGTAAATCTGGATGCCGATGGGCGCTTCCTCGTCCGTAGTCTTGAATTTGTCGAACGACTTGGCGCTGTCGTGGACCAGCCCGTCGGAGGATACGAATTCCGTATAAACCATATCCGCACCGTATTCTTTGCAGACGGCGCGGAAAGATGCATCGGTCACATCCTCCATCGGGGCGAGGAGGAGCGGCTTTTCACCCAAATTGATATCGCCGATTTGCACGAGCGCGGAAGATTATCGAATTTTTAAGGCCGACGGGGCGGAAGGTCCGCTTAGCGAATGCCGTATTGGGCCAGGATTTTCAGGATGGGTTTCTCGATGCTCTTGGCCCAGAGTTGGTAGCCGTAGTCGCTCGGGTGGGTGCCGTCGACGGAAGCCTCGTGGTCCTCTGCGGTCGCGTCGGTGACGACATAATAGACATCCTTGTATTTCTTGCAAAGTTCCGGCATCAGCCAGTCGGACATCTCCTGCTTGGCTTGTTC
>CADAFY010000125.1:0-4635 GCA_902787255.1 uncultured Bacteroidia bacterium | reverse complement strand
CGGATGGTCCGTTGGAAAATCATCGGAACGCCGGGGTGAGAGGCGGTCATCCGCTGGATGAAGGGCTCAAGGCGTTCCTTGATGGTCTGGGCATTAGGGTTGGAGAAGGCATCGAACACAAATGCGTCCGCTTCGACTTTCTCCAGGAAATCGAGGAAGTAAGGCTGCATTTTGCAGTTGCCGCTGAAGCCCAGGGTAATCACGCCCAGACCGGTGCTGCGGCTGAATTGCAGCGGATAGGACATACCGGCACGGGCGATGCTGATGCCCTGGGTGTAACTGGAGCCGTGGAATACCACCTGGTGACGGAAGGGCGTCGGGATGGCTTCGATGCCCGCATTCTCGGCAACGCCGATTTCCAGATTCTTGAGTTCGGAGTACATCGGCAGGTACAGCATGCAAATCTTTTCGCTGTTGTCCATACAGTCAATTAGCGTGAAAGGTTTGTCCGAATATTTACTGCTGTATTTGGGATAATTGGCCTTGTCGGCTGCCCACAGCCATTTCCCGTCTTGTTGAATATAGAGGTCGAAGCCGTGGTAGGCCAGAGGCATCGTGTTAATCGATTCATATTCCCACCCGAATTCCGCTTTGATTTGGATGGCGGGGGAGTCAGTCTTGAAGAGCAGGGCCCAGCCGGCCGGAGAGATGGCTTGCTGCCGTTCGCCCTTCTTGCCCAAGGGGAAGACCGTCGTGTCGATACGGTGGTAGTACTCGCCGGTGGGGACGTTGCTCTTGCCGATTAAGGTCAGCGTCTTGGCGTCCACAAATTTGAAGTTCAAATCCTTGCTGGTCGGGAATGTTTTGGCGATGGAGTCCAGGTTAGCGAAATATTCGTCGGAGAATGTAACGTTCTTGTTTCCACAGCAGGAATTGCCGCAGCAGGCGCTCACGCTCAAAGCAATCGCCGCGATGGCAAAGAAAATAGATTTTTTCATATTTTTATTAAATTAAATTTTTCAGTAACTACGCTATAGCACGGCCGTCAGGCTCAAACCAAGCGCGTGTCTCTGCAAAATTAGCAGATATCCCTCAATATTCCAAGAAATTTTTCTACCTTTGCAGGCCTTTAGGGATGGTCCGGTAGCTCAGTTGGATAGAGCAACAGCCTTCTAAGCTGTGGGTCTTGGGTTCGAATCCCAACCGGATCACATTCTTATTCTCCGATATTCATCAATCTGGCTTCAAACTCCTCTCGGGGGCAGCGGGCGGCGTTGCGGAACTTCACCCGGTAGTTGTAGATGGTGGTGGGGGAAAGGCGTAGGAACTTAGAGATTCGGGTCGGTTCCGAAATTCGCAGCCGCATCAGGGCCAGGATGCGCAGTTCGTTGGACAGTTTGCCCCTGGGAACGTCGCCTCCGACCTGTTTGCCGGGCTGAAGCAACGCATTGACTTCTTCTGTGAAATGGGGAAATATGCCCAGGAAGGTTTTGTCAAATTTATCATACAGATAAGTCCATTCGGCATTGATGAACTCGTCGGAGCGTAATTCCTGCTGGATGGCTTCAAAATTCATCTTGTTGGACATTACGCGAAGGATGGAGCGATATCTTTCCAGGCTGTTGATGTGCTCCGAAAACATTGACAGGAATTCTCCGAGATACACTTCTTTGATGTGGTTCGACTCCCGCAGGCGCCTGGCATTGTCGGCATTTTCCTGATTGGCTTTGTGCAGGCGCCTGAGGTTTCTGAGGAGAAGATAGATCGTGAAACTCAACGCGAGCAGAAGCACTGTCAAGGAAAGAATCATCCATTGCATCAAGCGCCGGTTTTTCGCTGCATATTGCTCGTGCTGGCTGATGACGCCGGGAAGAAGGTGTGCGATGCGGTTGATATGCATTACATCCTCCATATCCATTGCATTTTTATAACTTCGTACAATATATCGGTAAGCCCGGCTGATATCCCCCCGTTTAAGGCACAGGCGTGCCAGTGAAAACACGGAACCGTATGTTTTGATGGGAATCGAGAAGTCGTATTGGGCGCTGGCGGCGAAATGAATCATCGCTTGATCGTCATCTCCTTTTGCGTTGTAGGAGCGTCCGAGCCAGTAGTGGAGTCTCGCCCGATTCTCGATGGAAAGGTGGTAGGGGGGGGCGGCTAATTTCCCTTGAATGAGAGAGATAATCTCATCGTACCGTCCCTGGGGTATCAGTATCTTGGCTTGGGTGACATAAAACTCCATACAATCCTCATTGATGGAAGAACAGCACAGATTCAAATACTCCTGTTCGGCCTGCCGATAGGTTTGTCGCAGGGAGTCCTGCCGGGTCGTTTGAACGAGACCGTGGTATATTTCATACCAGAGGTAACGGTATTCCGGAAGCCGCCCCGATGCGGCGACGGCCGCCGTATCAATGTCTTTTATCAAAGTGATGGCGGCAAGATACTGGCTGGATATGTAGTTCTGCAATACCAAGTCAAGGCTTGCATCTGCCAGCAGTTTGGCTTCGCCGCATTCTTTTGCCAGGTACAATTTCTTGTAAGCGTAATGGAAAGCGGAGTCAACATCCCATTTGTGGTATTCGCGGAACAGGGTGTCGTACGCTTGGTAAAGGGCGTCCGTGTCGGGGGTCTGGCTGCAAAGACGCCGAAGCGAATCTATCCGGGCCTCTTTCCGGGCGGCGATTTCATTCTTTGACTTCATTGTATGATCCAATCGGTCAAGCGTACGAAGTACTTCTTTATTGTGATATGGAGAAGAAGTGCAGGACGCAAACACTAGTCCCATCAGTATGAAAACAAGAGATTTTTTCATTTTTTTTTCAAAAATATGATGCCGCAAAACTAACGAAAATATCTTGGAATAGCAAATGTTACCTACTATTTGATTGCAATAGTTGAATTTTTAAATACTTGTATTTCAATGTCTATTCGCGAATTATTCTATCAATTGACCTACTATTCAAACTAGTCGTCTATGAAAAGGGCGATATTAACCATAACTTTGCGGACCAGGTTCGGAGAGCGCGTCTGTGTTGCTCCCGAATTTAATCATTACAGTTGTTGCTATGAAAAAGAATAATTTTCTATTTCGTTTAAAAAGAGGCGTTTATCAGGCGCCACAAAGCGTGTTTCATTCTATTGATATGAACTGTATTTTGAATTCTTCAGAAGTTATCGATGTGGAATTGGGTGATTATGAGCTCGGTGATGAAGACGAGGACGACTGGGAATAATGATGGAGGAAAAATTATGAAAAAGACTACGAAATTATTCTGGCCTATAGCCGCTTTGGCTATTGTTTTCTCCTGCTCCAAGGAGTATGTCCAAGACAATTTTGCTCTTGTCAGTTCCGAGAAGGAGGATGAAGAAGCCATCATTCCTGCGGTAGATGGGAATCCTCTTACCTGTTTCGGGGTTTCTTTTGAAATTCCCAAAGTGTCAGTTAATATCGCCTCCGGCCATAACGAGATTGAAAAAGACGACGAGGTGCTCGTCTATGTGGATGAGAGCAATTATGCTACTTATATTTATGACGGAGCGCATTTTGTGTTGAAAGAGGGCGAAACCGCCGTCACTTTGGATGCGCCCGCCAGTGTCTTCTATCCGGCAGATGAGTTTGAAGCCGGCAGTGCGGTGAAATTTGTCAAGCCTGCCCCGATTGAGGCAAGCGGCGATTTCGGTGCCATCAGTCCGATGGCCGGCATCGTAACCAACTCCGAAGGAGCCTATAGCGTGACGCTCGGAAACCTTGCTTCCGTTCTCAGGGTAATAGTGAAAGCTGATGTCAACATCAATTCCGTTACGCTCGACTACGGTTCAATGATTTACTATGCCGCCGATTCTAAATATTATGTAAACGCCGCCGACTTGACGATGGACCGGTCTGACAATTCCGACAACACCTACGAGACGGTTACGCTGAGTACGCCGGCCACCTCTGCGGACCTCCTTTTCGTCATCCCCACCCTTCCTCTTCCCGACGGTCTTACCGTTACGGCTCATCTGGCTGCCAATCACAACGGCGGAGCCAATAGTTTTACGGTCGTAAATTCAAGTACGGATGCCCGTGTCCGGGGTAAAATCAGCACTTTGTCCTTCAAGGCGAAATTGTTTAACGGGGGCCTGGGTACCAGCGAAAGCCCTTATCTGATTGCATCTTCCAAGGATTTCAAAAATATTTCCAAATACACGACAGAGGGTTACACGCCCGGGGGGTTGTCGGCCGCACACTTTCTCACCGCTTACTACAAGCAGAAGGCAGATATCGACCTCAAGAGTTCTGCGCTGACACCGATAGGAAATTCTTCGGCCACGTCTGCGCAGTTCAAGGGACATTATGACGGAAACTCAAAAACGCTGAAAAATGTCTCTGTCAATGTGGATACCCAGTTTGCGGCGGTATTCGGTTATGTTTCCGGCAGTGCTGAGATTAAAAATCTGACAGTGACGGGGAGTGTCACCAAAACCGGAACGACGGACTATTCCTGCGCAGCCGGTATCGTTGGTATCTTGAATGGGAGCGCACAGGTTACAGGCTGTACCAACGAGGCGAGCGTTTCTTCCTCTGCGACCTTCACGGGAGGTATCGTCGGCCGTTTGTATAGTTCCACGGCAGGTATTTCCAATTGCCATAATTCGGGAGATGTCGCAGGTGTCGCCGATGTGGGCGGTATCGTCGGTGACCTCAAT
>CADAFY010000124.1 GCA_902787255.1 uncultured Bacteroidia bacterium | reverse complement strand
TCTTCCATTTTTTGAATGAATTAGTGGTTAAACATTATGTGTATGTGTGCAATAAAGCGCGCAAAGATAGCAATTATTTTTTAGTTTGAAAACTGTTTTGTATTTTTGCAACCTGTTTTCAGAACGAAAGACTTATGCACATCGCCATCGCAGGAAATATCGGCAGCGGGAAGACCACCCTGACCAAGATGCTCGCCGCCCGTTTCGGGTGGGTTCCCAAATACGAATCGGTGGACTACAATCCCTACCTGACCGACTTCTACGAGGATATGGAGCGATGGTCCTTCAATATCCAGATTTATTTCTTGAACAAGCGTTTCAAAGATATCCTCGACATCGTTGCGAGCGAAGATATGATTGTCCAGGACCGTACCATTTACGAGGATGCCCGTATTTTCGCGCCGAACCTGCACGAGATGGGACTGATGAGCACGCGGGATTTCGAGACTTACAGCGAACTCTTCGAGATGATGATGAGTCTGGTGAAAGCACCGGACCTGCTTATCTACCTGCGTTCCTCCATCCCCAACCTCATCGCCCAGATTCAGAAACGGGGACGGGATTTTGAAAAGAACATCCGCATCGATTACCTCAAGGGCCTCAACAAACGCTATGAGGAATGGATTGAAAATTATCCGGACCGGGTGATGGTGGTGGATGTGGACCATTGCCGCTTTGAAGAAAACCCGGAAGACTTCGACAGCCTGACCGCCCGCATCGAAGAAATATTGAAACTTGATTGATAAGGAGAACCCGTGAGCCAGAAAACCATCATAGAATTTTTTGAAGAGTGCGTCAAGAAATTCGGGAACAACCCTTTCCTGAAAGAGAAAGCCAACGGTGTTTGGACGGAATGCAGTTATGCGAAAGTCCGGGACGACGCCCGCCGCATCGGCGCCGGACTGATGTCCATCGGGGTGCAGAAGGGAGACAAGGTCACGATGTTTTCCGAGGGACGCAACTTGTGGATTATGTCGGAATTGGGGATCTTCTATGCGGGGGCCGTCAACGTGCCCATTTCTTTTAAAATAGAAGAGGAAGACGATCTGGTTTTCAAAATCAACCACTCGGAATCCCGCTTCATCATCGTTTCCCGCGCCCAACTGCCCAAGATTCGCGCCATTAAGGACAGAATTCCGGAGGTACGGAAAATCATCGTGCTGGATGTCGATTTGGCGTTGGAAGATGACGAAATGCCGGTTTCCCACTTGTTCGCCCTCGGAGATATGTATCTGAGCAAACACCCGGGCTCCCTGGAGAACCGCGCCTACAGCATCGAGCCGGACGATTATGCCACCATCAGTTACACTTCCGGTACGACCTCCGACCCCAAAGGCGTGCTCCTCACCCACGGCAACTACACCGTGGACACCATCAGCACGCGCAATTCCGTGTTTTTCGATGCGACCGACACGATGCTCATCATCCTGCCCCTCGACCACTGTTTCGCGCACGTGGCGGGTATGTATCTGGTGATGTCCCGGGGCGCCTCTCTCGCGACCGTTCCTTTCGGAAAATCATCCCGCGAGATGTTGCGCAACATTCCCGCAACCATCCAGGAAGTCCGACCCCACCTGATGCTCGTAGTCCCCGCCCTGCTCAAAAACTTCAAAAAAGGCATCGAGACGGCCTTCAAGGAGAAGAGCAAACTCGCGCGCGGCCTCATCAACTATGTTTTTTCCTTCGCGGAATATTATAATAAGGATTGGTACAACCGGGGCGGCCTGGCCAAGGCCTGGATGCTCCCCTTCCTCTGGCTGCACGACCGCTTGATTTTCCGTCCCCTGCGCCTGAAGGCCTTCGGAGGCCGGATGAAATACTTCATCGGCGGCGCGGCGATGTTCGATGTGGATATGCAGAAGTTCTACGGCGCGATGGGCATTCCCGTCTATCAGGGTTACGGCCTGTCGGAAGCCACGCCGGTCGTGTCTACCAACAACGCCAAACAGAATGTCCTCGGGACCTGCGGTCACGTACTGGACTGTATGGACGTCAAGGTCTGCAACGAGGCGGGCGAAACGCTTCCCGTCGGAGAAGTGGGCGAACTCGTGGTGCGGGGCGGCAATGTGATGGCCGGCTATTGGAAGAACCCTTCCGCCACCGAGAAAGTCATCGACAAGGACGGCTGGCTCCACACCGGCGATATGGGCCGTCAGTGGCCCGGCGACCCGGGGGTCATCTACGTGATGGGACGTTTCAAATCGCTGCTCATCGGAGAAGACGGCGAAAAGTATTCCCCGGAAATCATTGAAGAAACCTTGGTGTCTAAATCGCCCTACATCGAACAGGCGATGATGGTCAATAACCAGAAGCCCTACACCATCGCGCTGGTCTATCCCGACAAGAAAGCCCTGACGGAATTTATCAAGAGCCGTTATCCCAAACTGGACCCGGCCGGCCCCGAAGCAAAAATCAAAATGCTGGAAAAAATCGAGGCGGAAGTCAATATGTTCCGTACCGGACGGGACGACGAAGGTCTCTTCCCCCAAAAATGGCTTCCGGCCGCCATTTGTGTGCTGCCCGAAGGTTTCACCGAGCAGAACGGCTTGATGAACGCCACCTCCAAGGTCATCCGCGGCAAGGTGGAACAACGCTACCAGGCACAAATGGACTACGCCTACACCCCGGAAGGGAAAAGCGTGGTCAACAGCAAAAACCTCAGTTCGTTATAACGATTTTCCGTACACGCGACGGCGTTTGTGGATGCGGGCGGAGAAATAGCCCCACAGGTTCTGCACGTCCGCATTGGTCTCAAGTTCCGGGTTGGACTCGGCCTGTTTGAAGCCGCGGGCGATAAGGCGGGGATGCAAATCACTGACGATGAGCGCGGGCACGCCTTGTTTCTGCAAATCCTTGCGCACCGCGATGATAAACATATCGATGGTCTCCGTATTCTTTCCTTTCAGCCCCTGAATCAGGTGCCACCAGCCCGTCGGAAGATAACTGCCGCCCGCCTTTTTGAGCGCCACCGACATACTCGGGACCATCAGGCCGAAGCCGACGATTTCCTCCACGTCATCCACGATGAAGGACATAAAGTCCAGGTCGATAAAGCGCATATAATTGTCCACGTACTGTTGAATCTGCCCTTCCGACAGGCGGGAGAAGCCGTAGAGTTCGGAATAGGTGTTGTTAATCAGGTTGAACAGTTTGTGTCCCACATTGAAGCGTTTGATTTCCTTGCGGGTGTAGTGGCGGGTACGGAGGTGGAACTTGTCCATCAGCACTTTCGACAGACGCACATAGCGTTCCGGCAACTGCTCCGGCAGGTCGATGAGGTACTCCACCCAGTCGGTCTGCTTGCTGAAGCCCAGGGCTTCGAGATGCTCTTTATAATAGGGATAGTTGTAAATCGTGGACATCGTACCGACCTGGTCGAATCCTTCCACCAACATTCCTTCCGGGTCGAAATCCGTGAAGCCCATCGGACCCTCGATAAAATCGCAGCCCCGCTCCCGGCCCCAATCGGCGACCGTTTCCAGCAACGCGGCGGACACTTCCCGGTCATCGACAAAGTCTATCCAGCCGAAACGGACGCTGTTGCGCTGCCAGGTCTCGATAGCGCGCGGGTTGTAGATAGCCGCCACCCGGCCGACGACCTTCCCGTCCTTCAGGGCCAGGAAATAATCGGCGTCGCAGAACTCGAAAGAGGCGTTTTCATCCTTGTCCAAGTTCTTCATCTCATCCCGCACCAACGAGGGGATATAGCATTCGTTCTGCTTGTACAATTCGTTGGGAAAGGCGGCAAAACGCTTGAGATCGGAACGGGAAACAACTTTTTCTATCGTAACCATCGCGTGTCTTTTACAAAAAAATGCCGCGAACTTTTCAGTCCGCGGCACAAAGATAAGTAATTTATTTCAATTATTTCATGATAACGCGGGCCATCTCGCAGACCTTGTTGGAGTAACCCCACTCGTTGTCGTACCAGGCGCAAACCTTCACGAAGGTAGGATCGAGCTGGATACCGGCCTTCACATCGAAGATGGAAGTACGGGCGTCGTTGCGGAAGTCGGTGGAGACGACAGCATCCTCGGTGTAACCGAGCACACCTTTGAGTTCGCCTTCGGAAGCCTCTTTCATCGCGGCGCAGATCTCGTCGTAGGTAGCGGCCTTGGCGAGTTCGACGGTCAGGTCAACGAAGGAAACGTCGGAGGTGGGAACACGCAGGGACATACCGGTCAGTTTGCCATTGAGCTCGGGGAGAACTTTACCCACGGCCTTGGCAGCACCCGTAGAGGAGGGAATGATATTCTCGAGAATACCACGACCACCGCGCCAGTCTTTCTTGGAAGGACCGTCAACGGTCTTCTGGGTGGCGGTAGCAGCGTGAACGGTGGTCATAAGGCCACGGACAACACCGAATTTGTCGTTGAGAACCTTGGTCATAGGGGCCAGGCAGTTGGTGGTGCAAGAAGCGTTGGAGATGATGCTCTGGCCAGCGTAGGTCTTGTCATTCACACCATAGACGAACATAGGAGTCGCATCCTTGGAAGGAGCGGACATAATCACCTTCTTCGCACCGGCTTTCAGGTGAGCCTCGGCGAGTTCGGCGGTGAGGAAGAAACCGGTGGATTCGACGACGACGTCGACACCGAGGGCACCCCAGGTAATGTTGACGGGATCCTTCTCGCAGAAGACCTGGATCTTGTTGCCGTCTACGATGAGGTAGTTGCCT
>CADAFY010000123.1 GCA_902787255.1 uncultured Bacteroidia bacterium | reverse complement strand
TATTTTTTTCATCTTTCAAATCACGGGGTTTATCGTGCTGCAAATGTAGCAAAAACAGTGATCCCAGCAAAGTAAAGCGACATAATCCTTATATGCGTAATTCAGATTAACATTCCATTATCACATTTTCGACAGTAATAATTGGGCTAAAATCACATTTTCGATGGTTAGATTTGCGTATGATTGAAAATCTTGGGAATTTCTTGTTGAAAATCTTGGGAATTTTTATCTTTGCATCAAATTTAAAAAGATTGAGCTATGTACTATAGCAGACTTATCGAAAAAGAGATTGAACTGAAACTGAGGACATCAGGGGCTATCGTGGTCGCAGGACCGAAATTCTGCGGCAAGACTACCACTTGTATGCTCTATCAGAAGAGTTTTGTCAAACTCAATACGAAGCAGGCCATTGCGATGGCCCGGATGAACCCGAAAGCGATCCTGCCAGGCGAGAATCCTCGCCTTATCGACGAGTGGCAGAAGGTCCCGGACATTTGGAACCAGGTGAAGGACGATCTTGACGTGGAATATGATTTCGGCAAATATATCCTCACGGGCAGTTCCACACCTGCCGACAAGACAGAAATACATCACAGCGGCGCCGGCAGAATTGCTCCGGTAAAGATGCGTCCGATGAGCCTTTGGGAATCGAAGGAATCCAAGGGAACGGTCTCTCTGAAGGACTTGTTCGGCGGAGGAACATCATTCCCCTGGGACTTGAATCAGGATTTCCTACTTGAGGATGTAGCTCATCTAACGTGCCGCGGCGGCTGGCCAATTGCAGTGCTGGCTCAGAAGGACATAGCCATCGAAATCACAAAAAACTACTGGAACGGTCTCTTTGTATTCGATGATTCGGAGAATGAACGTTTCCGGAACAAGAAGCCGGAGGTATTGCGGATGATCGTGCGGAGTTACGCCCGCCACATTTCCACCGAAGCTGCCCTCTCCACCATCATTGCAGATGTTCGCCAGAGTAATGAGCGAACAATGGATCCTAAGACATTCGACGAATACCTTGAGGCGCTGAACGACCTATACATTCTTGAAGATATGGAGGCCTGGAATCCGAATATCCGTTCCAAGACATCCATCCGCTCGACTCCTACGCGGCACTTCGTGGATACATCCATAGCTTGCCGGGCATTGAACATTATGCCGGAAGATTTGATGCGTGATCTGGAGAGTTTCGGCTTTTTCTTTGAGGACCTGGCAGTAAGGGATCTCCGCATCTACGCCAGCACGCTGGGCGGTGAGGTACGTCACTATCGCGACAATGCCGGGCTGGAGTGCGATGCTGTGGTGCATCTGGAAGATGGACGCTGGGGTGCCATAGAAATCAAGTTAGGCGGGGATAATCTGATAGAGGACGGCGCGACTTCTTTAAAGACACTGAAGTCGAAGATTGAGGAAAAGAGTGACGAGCGTTCACCTTCTTTCCTGCTGGTCCTTACCGCCGTGGGCGGTGCATACAAGCGAGAGGACGGTGTCTATGTCGCACCCATCAATCTGCTGAAGCCGTAATGGATCCAACACAGTTAAACGTCGAGAAAAGAAAAAGTCTGACGGATTCAACTGATTCCATTATGTAATTTTGCGTACGCTTTTTTACATAATGTAAATTAACATAATCGTTTACTTGACGAAGACGAAGAAGACGGCGAGGACGAGGCAGATGAAGGCGGCGATGTGGTTCCACTGGAGGGTCTGGCCACGGAAGACGAACATCACGATGACGGAGAAGACCGGGCGATTCCCCACGACATCAAAACGATAAGGAAGAGCGGCCAACCGGTCGTAATCCCCATTTCATCCAATTTCAAATGTCCGTACCAGGCAAAGGTCATAAAGACATTTGACACCACCAGCAACAAGATTGTCCACAAACCGCTCATAACAAAGAACTCATTTTCATCACTCCATCATCGTTCGCACATCCAGATTTGCATTCCTCTGAATCCTAAACCTCATAACTATAGGTACAACACTGCCCGGGTATATGCGGTATCGGTTTTCGTCCGACTTTCGATGGAAAGGCCGCTGCTGACACCCTTGTAGGCACGGACACTTGTTTCTCCGGTTTCTTCCGTACTCCAAAAGTATTGACCCGTGGGGAAAGTGGTCCCGCCGCTGGCGCTGAGCGAAGCATTGACAATTTTGTAATTCGTCATAATTTCAGCCCATTCTGCCTCTCCGGGCAGGAACCAGCCCGTTGTCTTGCTGCCGTCGCCGCTGAATTTTGGAACAGCATCCGAATAGTTGTTGATTTCCAGCACCGGACGTACCTTGAAGGTCTCAACATTGTTCAGATGAGCGGAATAAAAAGCCAACAACATATGCGGCACAAAACCACATTTGTTATAGGTAGTAAAATCACCGTGGCTCGTATTTCCGCCGGACTTATAGGTATAACCCTCACTCATCGATTTCTGGCTGAAAGCCAAATAACGACTTAGTTGGGATTGGCTGATACCATTCTTTGTGTCCGTCGTAATGGAAACTTGCTCGCCCTGGTTTTGCCACTTGGTCGGGGAAGAGGAGTAATTCTTCCTGAGCACTAAACAATGGGTGGACGCCAATCCGATCCCCGGCAAATCATTTGCGTAAAAATTACGATATTGATACAGGTTGCCTTCGCAATCTTTATTCGCGCAATACTTAAGAGCCAAACACCCCAGGCTGGGCGTCTGCGTAGAGGCAATCACGCCGATATAAAAAGAACTCCAATAGGATAGAATCCCCCTCGGGATATCGGTTCGACAACCGTTAGCGTCGACATAAATGTTCGTATCGCTTCCAACATACCTCAAGCCGCAATCAGTACAGGTAAATGAACCATCTGCACAATAAACATAGTCTCCCACTTTGATATCATTTCCATCATAATCAAAGATAAAGACATTAAAAGACAACGACGCACCAGGATTTTTTTGCGAACGGAGCGTAACCGTTGTAGAAGACGGACTGCTCGTGTTGGACATAGTAAGAACAATATCGCTTCCATCCCGGCTTGCGCTGACTTTGGACTCCTTGGGCAAGACCACCTCGATATCGTCATATGCGCCTGTCGGTTGCACGCTATATCTAAACTTCTTTACATCTCCCTTTTTCGTAATCAAATCATTATCCGCATTCAAAAAGTTGGAAGTAGAGATGGAAACACTTTTCACCAGGGGCTGGATTTTGACGGTAACATCAGCGGTAATGTCGGTATGGCCGTCCACGGTCGCCCTTACCTTCGCTGTTGCGGATGCGACTCCGGAGCCCAGGGTCTTGCTCGTAAGTTTGCCGCTCTGTGCATCAATACTGGCATAGTCAGTCCCTTCTACCACAGACCAATTAACCTTCTCAGCCATGGCGGAACCATGGTTGGAAGTTACAATGGCACTGAAGGTGAAAGAATCTCCCTCCAACAGATACAATTGTCCGTCGGAGTGGAAATGGGAATCCGTCTTGATGATACTGACCGATTGCGGCTCGGGCGGAACTTCGCCCACCGTAACCTTGCAACTGACAGGATCTCCCGTATAGGTCGTCGGGGTAACCGTAAAGGTCGCAGTACCCACAGTTTGGGGCGTCACTCGCACGCCTGTTTCGAGCAACTCACAAAGAATGACTCCTTCCGGCTCGCAAGACAATTTTGTATCCTTTGTCAAAGTGGCGGGCAAGGGAGTCTTGGCCACCAGCATTTGTGCGGATATCTCCGCCGGAACGACATAACTCTCTCCTCCCGCGACCATCTCAAGTTTGTCCATGCCCAGGGTAACTGTACATATAGCCCAGTCGTAGGATGACGGCTGAGTCGGATTCTCTTTCTTACACGAGGCGGCAAGCGCGGCGACAAGCAGCGTAACAAGCAATGTCCATTTTTTCATATTACTCAAGAATTAGTTATCTATCATCAGTTGACTGCTATGACGCAATCCACTGCGAAGGTACGCATAATATTTTAAACTACTGCACCTTTGCGTCGCAGTAGCAGCAGCGGATGACCCCGTCCGGGCCTTTTTTGAACATCGGGGGAAGCGTCTCGTAGTTGCAGATGCACTTGCGGTTGCGGCAAATCAACGTGGGGTCTTCAATGAGACCTTTGCGCACCGGCATCGCGTGACCGGGATTGTCTTTCCACTCGAGCAATTTGGTAATCAAGGCCATACGCACGAATTTTCCGTTTTCCACCTGACGAAAATAAGCCGCCCTGTGGTCGGAATCCACTTCGGGAAGAATTTCGTTGACCCGGGGAAGCGGATGGAGGACCGCCATTTTCTGCTTGGCCAGTTTCATCTTCTCCTTGTCCAGCACGAAACTGTCTTTCACGCGGTCGAATTCATCTTCGTCCAGGAAGCGCTCTTTCTGCACGCGGGTCATATAGAGCACGTCCAGTTCGCCGATGGCTTCTTCGATGGTGCTCACTTCTTTGAAAGTCAAGCTCGGACAGTCACTTACATCCTGCTTGATGTAGTCCGGCAGACGCAACTCCTCGGGGGCAATGAGCACGATGTTGATGTCCTCGTAGCGAGACAGGGCCTTGATAAGGGAGTGAACGGTGCGGCCGAATTTGAGGTCGCCGCAAAATCCGATGGTGATGCCGTCGATGCGGCCCAGTTCGCGGAAAATCGTCAGCAAGTCCGTGAGCGTCTGGGTGGGGTGGCTGTGCGAGCCGTCACCCGCGTTGATGATGGGCACGGGACTGACCATAGAGGCGGCCAGGGGCGCGCCTTCGAGGTGGTGACGCATCGCAATCACATCTGCAAAGGCGGCGACGACGCGCACGGTGTCCTGCACGGTCTCACCCTTTGCGACGGAGGAGTTCTTGGCATCGGAGAAGCCCAGGACCTTGCCCCCGAGTTCCATCATGGCGGAGGTGAAACTCAAACGCGTACGGGTACTGGGTTCGTAGAAGAGCGTGGCCAGTTTGCCGTATCGCTGGCTGTCGCGATACTTCTCTTTGTTGGCAATCATATCGCCGGCCAGGGCGATAATCTGGTCGGTCTCTTTTTTGGTTAGGTCAGTGGGGTCAATCAGGTGTTTCATAGATTTTTTCTCTATGAATACCAGTTTCTCAGCTCCCTGTCGCTTCGCGACCCAGTACGGGTATATGGTCGCTTGCGAAACTGGTATTCAATTTAATTAAAATTAAGCGAGCCAGCCCATATCAGAGGGGTTGGCGCGGAAAGCGAGGATGCGGTCTTTCCATTCGGGGGCGATGTAGTTTTCGCGGGCGGCCACTTCCACGAGTGCGTCCAGGTTGCTCAGGGAATGGTTCTCGACCTTGGCGGCGGCCAGGCGGTCGAGTCCCTTCTGCATTCCGTAGGTGAAAATGCTCACGATTCCCAGCACCTCTGCCCCCTCTTCGCGCAAGGCTTCCACCACTTCAATGACGCTCCCGGCGGTAGAAATCAGGTCCTCGACGACCACCACCTTGCAGCCCTTTTCCATTTTGCCTTCAATGCGGTTGGCGCGGCCGTGGTCCTTGGCGGCTCCGCGCACATAGCCCATCGGCAGGCCCATTATCTCGGCGGTAATGGCAGCGTGGGCGATGCCGGCGGTGGAGGTTCCCATCAGCATTTCGCAGGCGGGATAATATTGCTGGATAGCCTCTGCGAGGGATTGCTCTACGAGCGTGCGCACCTTCGGGGCTGAGAGGGTTAGGCGGTTGTCGCAGTAAATGGGGCTTTTGATGCCGCTGGCCCAGGTGAAGGGCTGTTCCGGCCGCAAAAAGACGGCGCCGATGCTCAGCAGGGCGCTGGCGATTTTTTCTTCTGTTGTATTCATTGTTCTACATTCTTTCATACTATCGTCCCAAAAAATCTTTGACACATCTGTTATAGGCGGCGACGGGGTCGGGGGCGGCGGTAATGGGCCGTCCTACGACGATGAAGTCCGAGCCGATGGCACGGGCCCCGGCCGGGTCGGTAACGCGCACCTGGTCGTCCCCTGCCGCATCTTTGAAACGGATGCCGGGGGTGACGGCGAGGAAGTCAGGACCGCAGGCTTCTTTAACGAGGGCCGCTTCCAAAGGAGAGCAGACCACCCCGTCCAGACCGGCTTCCCGGGCATTGCGGGCGTAATGGGCAATGGTTTCCTGCATATTCGCGCCGATGAGCAGATCCTTCTGCATCCGCTCCTCGCTGGTGGAGGTCAGTTGCGTAACGGCTATCAGCAGGGGTCGCGTTCCGTCGGGTCGCATCAGCCCTTCGAGGGCCGCTTTCATCATCTCGATGGTCCCGGCGGCGTGAACATTGCACATATCCACATCCAGGGCCGAAAGCACTTTCATCGCCTTTTTGACCGTGTTGGGTATGTCGTGGAGTTTGAGATCCAGGAAGATTTTGTGTCCGCGCTTTTTGATTTCGCGGACGATGTCGGGGCCAATCTTGTACCCGCGTTGCTTGATTTCACGGACAATGTCGGGACCGCAGGCGTAATAGAGTTCCATTCCCACTTTCACATAGGGTTTCACCCCCTCGAACCGGTCCAGAAACGACAGGGTTTCCTCCTTACCGGCAAAATCGCACGCAATGATAACGTCTTTCATGCGAATCATATCATTAAATCATTTAAATCCTTTATACCCAGTGATGCCATTACTTTGGGCAACGACTCGATGATATCGCGGCAGGCGTAGGGATTGCGGAGGTTTTCTGCCCCGACCTCAACGGCGGACGCCCCCGCCATCATCATTTCTATCACATCTTCCGCGCTCGCCACGCCCCCGCAGCCGATGACAGGAATGGAGCAGGCGTGCGCCACCTGATAAACCATACGCAGGGCCAGCGGGAAAATCGCCGGGCCGGAAAAACCGCCCACCTTATTGGCCAGCACGGGCTGACGGCGGCGGATATCGATGCGCATACCCAGCAGGGTATTAATCAGCACCAAGCCGTCCGCTCCCGCCTCTTCACAGGCGCGCGCCATCGCCACGATATCCGTCACATTGGGGCTCAACTTGATATAGACCGGCTTGGAAGCCACGCCCTTGACGGCGGCAGTCACCTCGGCAGCCATATTAGGGTCAGTTCCGAAGGCCATCCCTCCCCCGTGGACATTGGGGCAGGATACATTGATTTCGAGCAAATCGATGGCTTCGCAGGCATCCGCGCGGCGGCAGCAATCCACATACTCTTCTATGGAGAAACCGCTGATATTGGCAATAATGCAACCGTCATAGACAGCCCGTAATGCCGGAGCCTTCTCGCCGACCAACGCCTCGATGCCCGGATTCTGCAGTCCGACCGAATTGATCATTCCCTCGCGGCACTCCGCGATGCGGGGCGTGGGATTGCCGAAACGAGCCTCCCGTGTCGTACCCTTCAGACTGATACCGCCCAACAGGTTCAGGTCAAACACATCCTTCATCTCCAGGCCGAAGCCGAAGGTACCGCTGGCCGGAATGACGGGATTGCGCAGGGTCATATCCCCCAGCCGGACACGCAGGTCGCAATTTTGAAGACCATTATCCATTGTACGAAACTACATTATAAAAAAACAGTTCCCCTAACAGGAACTGTCATCAATTTATGAGGCCTTTGCTTTCATTGTTGCAAAAGTACGAATAAGCCGAGAGAAAAGCAAATAAATTTGCTTTTCCGAGGCGAGAGGACTTACCACCCGAGTTGGGTTTTGGTGAAGACGGGGCCGTCGGCGCAGACGCGGCGGGGCCCATCCTGGGTGGCGACGGTGCAGCCGTAGCAGATGCCGAAGCCGCAGCCCATCCGTTCTTCGAGGCTGGCCTGGCCGTCCGTGGGACAGAGGGCACACACAGCCTTCATCATTACCATCGGTCC
>CADAFY010000122.1 GCA_902787255.1 uncultured Bacteroidia bacterium | reverse complement strand
ACACTCCTGCAGTGTACATGGACAATGGCTCTAATTGGCACTTTCTTGTACACTGCTCTCCGGAAATGGGCTTCAACCCGGACTTGGTCGGAGCAGCGTACACAAGACCGAGCTTGCAGCGCGTCTATCTGTACACCGGAGCAGCGTACGCGGTTCGCCCCCCCCCAAGCCATCAAAAAAACCGTAAGACGCCTTCACTGGTTTGAAGATTTCCGCAAAGAAGAGTTGGACCCCGGGCGGGTCGACTGGTGGACGTACATCCGGGACGGCCTTTCCTCGCCATCCCCTTGCGCCATACAATGAAAATGCCAGCCGTATCGCTCATAAAAACCCGTATGGTCGGTAAGGAGATAGAGCGTGTCGATTCCGTGGGCGGCCATGTCGTCGCAAACATGGTCCAGCAGTCTTCCGGCTATTCCCAGACACCGGTAGTTCTTTTCCGTGAATACGGCACAAACGTTCGGAGTCAGATCCTTTCGGTCGTGAAAATCATTTTCGATGACACCCATTCCGGAGACGATCCTATCTCCGTCCAGGCAGAGATACCAGCTCGGAACGACGGAATGGAAGGATTCCTCGATACTCTCCAAATAAGCGTCCTTCGGCACGCTCCATTTACTGGAGAACCATTCTGCCGCCTTCTCCTTCAAATCCTTTCTTTCCGCCAGGTTGACAATTCTCAAATCCAGCATCAGAACCCGCTCCAGCGGCTTTCCTTTCGCAAGGTCATCGACCAGTTTATCCAGGATACGAAGGTCTCGCATACGGGGAGACTCAATTTCCTCGATTCGGATTCCGCAGATCCGGCCCTTCACTTTGAATCGGTCCGGATTCATGGACGGGGCGTTGTCCAGGAAAGCGCCATAGGTTGAACTGCCTGTTTCCAGCGCTTTCAGATCCTCTTTCGAGTAGCCGGTAAGCCAGCGGGTGACCGCATATACCTCGTCCGCGGTACGTCCCTTCCGTTGCGCTTTGGCCACGAGAAGCGGGAACACCTTGGAAAACTTCATTTCAAATACGTCCATGTCGGTCTAAAACTAAAAGAGCCAGGCGTACAACCCCGCGCCGGCAAGGCAGGGAATCAGTCCGAGGAGCATGCCCCAGAGTGAGTGGACGAAGTGGTAGCGCTTCTGATGATAGGCCTTGTCCATATGCTCCGTACCGGGAAGCCTGACGGCCTTCATGTTGGCAAAGAGAACCCAGTCCAGGAAGAAGCAGTCGTACCAGTCAATGAAAAACCACATCCCGTAACCGACCGCGAAAGCCTGCCAGAAACCCTCGACTCCGGCCAGCTTCAGCAAGCCGAGAAGCAGCGCCAGGACAAGCAGAAGGGCCAGTCCCTTCTTGAGGAGCACTGTCGGCGAAAAGAAATCGGAAGGAACACGCTCGTGCGTCTTGAAGTATTCCTCCTGTATGTCCTTGGGGTAGTCGTGGATCCACCAGACGGGATTCTTGACGAGGGGCAGGAGAACCATGGCCGTAAACGCGGCGGTCATGACGATGGTTTCGATGATGATGACAGTCCAATTCATAGTCTGTGCGAAGTTACGGTTTATTTTCGGAAACCTCGCAAGGCAAAGGTACCCCGAAACCGCCGCAACCGGGTTGCAAAAAACCCACACGGGCAATCCTTACGGGATGATGGAACGGCATAACCGTCAAGCATCACCTCCCATTCACCGAGAAAACGGCGCTTGTTCCCGAAAAAAAAACGTATTTTTGCATCAGAATCGACTTATTATGCGCTTGTTTCATCCCGCCCTTGTTTTGGTCGCAACCCTGTCCTTCCTCTATCCGGCAAATGCGCAGGGGCAGAAAGGCTGGGCATCTCGAACGTTAGACCGGATCCTGGCCCCGTCTCGGGAACTTGAACCGAGTGCCTTCTATGTGCCGGCTCCGCGTTGGACCTTCGCCCTTACGGGCGACCTGAGACAGGCCACTTTCTCCCAAGTACAGGATTTTTTCCTTCTTTCCGCCAAATTGTCTCCGTCGGGAGAAATGATCATTGAAGAGACTCCCGTGAACCTTTCCGCCAACGTACGGGGAAAAATAAGCACGGGAATCGGGGTGCAGGTCGGCTATGGAGACTTGAGCCTTTCCCTGAGCAGGAATCTGGGCGGCAAAGGGAAGGACCATGTCTTTTCTTTCGATTACCAGTCGGCAGGATATGCCCTTCAGGCGCAGTATTTCAGCCATTCGGCTCCGGTGGATTATCACCAGACCTGTGCCGAAGAAGGACACTGGGCCTATCGGGACGAAGACGGTGTGACCGAAAAACCAGGACTGTTGCGGTCTCTTCTCGTAGACGGATTCTATGCGTTCAACCGTCGGACTTTCGCCTACTCGGCCGCCTATCGGGGAACTCTGTTCCAGAAACGCAGCGCCGGCAGTTGGATGTTCGGCTCCAAGCTCATCCTGGGCGAATACCGCATTGACCCGGAAGAGGAGTTCGCCCACTGGCTTAACGGACAGGCCCGGCAGACCACCGCGCAGGTGTCCTTTGGAGGCGGCTATTCTTACAACCTGGTCCCTTTCCACCGGCAGCCTTCCGGCGAAAGGGACAAAGGTCTCCGCAACCTGACCATCAACTTGACCCTCCTGCCGATGGTGACCCTCTTCAACCAATTCACCGCTACGGCCTACAACGATTTGGCAGACGGTGTTTACACGCGGGTGGACAAGGTTGTCCGGAACGGCAAGCTCCAGGTGAACTATGTCGCCCGCATCGGCATCGGGTATACGTACAATCTGTTTTCCATTAACCTTTCCGCCAGCAACAACGACTATTCGTACCGGGGAATCAGTTCCATTACCTACGGGGGTTACGTGAGCAATAACGTGAAGACCGAGGGAAGCTTTTTTAGGTGGACGACTGCCCTCCGTCTGGGAATGCGTTTCTGAAGTACGTGACTGGTCTCTTCTCGCTCCGGTGCCGATCCGGGGCACGGATATGATTACTTCATCCCGGCAAATCAGTATTCCTTGTCAGACCAAAGAACCTATACAACATGAAGAAACTCTCCTACACCCTCGCATTCACTTGCCTCTGCCTCTTCCTTTTCTCCTGCGGCAGCCAGACTACGACTTCCTCTCCGTCCGATTTTGTCGACGGGGTGACATCGGCTCTGCAAAATGGCGGAAATGTCGACCTGACCGCTTTTCAGTGGACCCGCAAACCGGCCGCCTTTTCCATTGACGGCCAAACGCTGACGGTTACCACGGCCCCTCACACCGACCTCTGGCAACGGACCTACTATCATTTCCGCAATGACAACGCCCCGGTATTCCAGATCCAAACGAAGGAGCAGTACTTCAGCTTCGTCGTGAAAACCGATTTTACCCAGAGCCACCAGCGCTTCGACCAGTGCGGCATCGTGATGTACCTGGACAGCGACAATTGGCTCAAGGGCTCCGTGGAATTCGAGAACGATGAGTTCCAGCACCTGGGCAGCGTCGCCACCAACAACGGCTGGTCCGACTGGGCCACGACGGCCATTCCGGCCGATGTCAAAACCATGTGGTACCGCTTCTCCAGGAGGGCCGACGACTACTGTATCGAGTGCTCGACCGACGGGTTCGACTTCAGCCAGATGCGCATCTGCCACATGTACGCAGGTGCCGATGTCATCCGCTTCGGCGTATACGCCTGCTCCCCGGAAGAATCCTCCTTCACGGCCGTATTCACGGACATGAAGATTACCGAGTGTATGTGGAAAGCACATGACGGCCAGCAGCCGGATCAGGAATAACCGGTCAAGACTTGCCTTTGGCGGGTGATGCCGCAGGCTGCTTCGTGGCCGTATAGCCCAGCTTTTCTATCGTTTCCACAAAAGTCTTCTCCTGCACTTTAGCGGGATCGTACTTGATGGTAACGGTCTTGTCCTTGAGGGTAACCTTGCAATCCTCTACGCCCTTCAGGAAAGAAAGCTTGTCCGTGAGCTTGTTCACGCAATTCTGGCAGTGCATGTTGACCACATAGGTAACCGTTTCCGTCTTGGGTTTGGCCGCCAAGGCGGAAAAAGCGGTCTCGCTGGAACCGGACAAATACAGCGTCGGTTCGATATGGCTCGACACGGCCGCGACGGATGAGCCGCTCCCCGAAGATTATGTGTTCGAAGCCGGCAAAAAGTATATTCTGAGGATATCGTATCAGGCAAATGCGGGGTACGAATTCGCGGCGGACGCGCAGTTCCTGGCGGGCGATCTGACCGCGACGGAATTCTTCCTGCGCCCGGAGGGAGCGTCCAATGTGGTCGGCGCCTTATGGCGGTTTACTGTTGACGTTCCTGCCACGGACGAACCGGTCGCGACTGATGGACCGGCGGTCACTGATGCACCTGTGACAACAGACGAGCCTGTGGCGACCGACGCACCTGTGGCGACCGACGCGCCGCAGATCACTCCCGGCGATGAACCGGACAACGTGAACAGCGGCGACAACAATAACGGCAGCGATGATAATAAGACCGACCGCGGCGGCAATAAACTCGGTCTCGGCATACTGATCGGCGTGCTGATCATGCTGGGTATTGCCGGCATCGGTGCGGCGGTGTTGTTATTTGAGTTATAATGCCGGCGATGGGGTTTGTACCGGAGGGATAGAAACAACCGTTCAAGATTCATTTATTTTCATTGGTGAATATACCGGAAACAGTATCAAAAACATTGATGGCCAATACTATGAGGAAATTTGCGTTATTGATCGAATAAAAGGAGATGTTGACGACCGTATCATTATTAAAAACGACGGAGAAGGCCGCCTGCCTTTCGGCAAAGGAGAGCGGTATCTGCTGGTGGCCAAAAAGTTTCAGAATGTGTTTGACGGGGAGTATTTTTATCCATGCGGTGTATTCTGCCCGGTAGATCAATATGAAGATTCTTTTTGGTTTGTTTTGGGGGAGTATAAGCACCTGGATTATATGACGCTCGCTTCAAAAGACCGTTTCAGAAACTTTGATTCATTTCTGGCTTATGTTAAAGAACTTGCCGCAGCCTGCGATCCTCCTGTCGCGTACGGATTTTACTTTATTGAGTCGGATGATATCGCTGATATTATTACTGAAGCATCATATATTATGAAGATAAAGGTGATTCAACCGTACTCAGATCGGAAA
>CADAFY010000121.1 GCA_902787255.1 uncultured Bacteroidia bacterium | reverse complement strand
TTTTTGAGTTTTTACGAATTTTGAGTATATGTTTGCAGCCTGACCTTCCGTTGACGAAGGCTGGGCATTCTTCTGTGAAGGATGCGGTTTAATGTATTATTTTATAATGTTTACCGCAATGACAAAAACATTGGATTACGGTTCGCAGGGCCGTTACGCCTGCATCTTGTACGATGCCACCTTCAAGATCATCGTCTGCAATCCCCGGAACGAGAAACTGATGATTAAAATCATCGAGTTGCTGCTCCCCGGCAAACACATAGAGTCGATTGATTTTATTGACAAGGAGCAACACGGTTTGGAAAAATACGAAAAAGGTGTTACCTTTGACCTGCTTTGCAAGGACAAGGAGACGGGTGAGCAGTTCCTGGTGGAGATGCAGAACGAGAAGGAGAACAGTTTTCAGGACCGCATGCTTTCGTACTCGACCTACCCGATTCGTGAACAGATGGAGAGGCGCCTGGCTGAACTGGCAGATGAGAAGCGGCAGAGGACGGATCGGATGAACTACACGCTGACGCCGGTATATGTGCTGAGTCTGGTGAACTTTTCGCTAGGGCACGAGAGCGAGGATGCGTTGGGGAATGATGGACTGATCAGTCGGTATTCGATACGGAACGACCGCAATGGTGAGTTGATGACGGATGCATTGCATTTCGTCTATGTGGAGATGGGTCGGTTTCCGTATACGAAGGATGAGGCTGAGAAATGCAAGACATTGCTGGAGAAGTTCATTTACTCGATAAAGTATATCCATCGATTGAAATCCCGTCCGAAGAACTTCGAGGGTGAGTTGATGGACCACGGCTTCCGAGAAGGCAAAGATGACGATGACTGAACTACAAAATTACGATAAGATTATGTACACGGAATTGGATCGACTCGCACAACTTGAATACGCTAGAGAAGAAGGCGAATCCAAAGGTAGAGAGGAGGGGAGTAATGCCCGAGCTGAAGAAATAGCTCGCAAGATGAAGGAAATGGGCTTTTCACCCGAGCAAATCAAACAAGCCACCGGCGTCGAACTTTAGTGCATCATTCCCGACTGACCGGGAATATATCCCATCCTGAAGGTCCCATAATGGGGCCTTTTCGTTTATCCGTATTCCTGTTGTTAGAAGGGGCGGTGATGAGCGGGTGAAATTTTGAGGAAATGATTGCTCCCGCTATCGCGTCGTTTTTTGGTGTGAAGCGACCTCCCGCAGTTGCGTCAATATTGCCCCGATTTGCATGGTCTCGCAACGAAAGTCAGCGATGATGGGAATTCAGGTTTCATCTTTTGATATTCAAGGCGGATGAGGAAGGCGTCAATTACCGGTTTGACTGCGTACCGCTCGATTACAAGGTGAATTTTTAGTATTTCCAGGGTCTGCCGAGCCATTCGGGCGGGGTCTTCAGGCCGTAGATGGCCGCCAGGGTGGGCGCGACGTCGTACTGTACCATCCACGCATCGGAGGCGCCTTTGGCCGGAATGCCTTTGCCGAAGAGGATGATGGGCGCTTCCATTTCCTGCAGGGTGGCTTTCCCGTGCTTGTGTCCTTTGCCGCCGTGGTCCGAAATGACGACGAATACGGTGTTGTCGTAGGTCCCGGCTTCTTTGGTGGCCGCTACGATGTTGGCGATGCAGGTATCCAGCCTCTCGCAGGCGGCGAAATAACCCTTAGATTCCCAACCGAGTTTGTGTCCGCTGTGGTCCGGCTCGTCGTAGTGGATATAGAAGACATCCGGCTTGTTGGCGATGAGGTAGTCGCAGACCAGTTCGGTCGTTGCCAGTTGCCGCATCGTGTCCTGGACAATATGTTTCTGGAAGTCGAACGCCAGCGTGTCAAGGTCGTACTTGACGCCTTCCCACTCGTACATGCACGCGATTTTGAAATCGGGGCGTTGTTCCCGCAGGATGGAGAAGAAGGTGGGGAAGATGTTGTGTTCGTTGACGATGCGCGAGGGAACGTCCGGCGTCTCAGTGTTCCAACGCGTGAATCCCGAAGTTTCGGGGGGAACGCCCATGAACATGGCCGCCCAGTTGGCGGAACTCGAAGAGGGGAAGATAGAGCGCTTGCGCAGGTTGTAAACGCCGTTCTCCATCATTGCGCGGACGGTGGGCATGGAAACGGAATCGACAGAGAAGGAACTCCACCCATCCAAGCCGATGATAATCATATTGGGATGCTGGCGCTGGCAGGAGGCCAGGACGAGGACGGACAGAACCGTCAGAAAGAGGGATAATTTTTTCATATTTACTTGGTCTTGTAGGCGGTGGAGACTTTGCCGCTGCTGATGTTGCGGAGTTTTTTCTCAATCATTTTGCGGCGGATGGGGGCGAGGTTGTCGGTGAAGACGTGGCCGCTGAGGTGCTCCAGTTCGTGCTGAATCATACGGGCAGCGAACTTGTCGAAGGTTTCCGTTTTCAGTTCGAAGTTCTCGTCGTAGTATTCCACGGTGATGACGGAAGGGCGGCGGACATCGGAATAGATGCCCGGCACGCTCAGGCAGCCTTCGGAATAGGTGCAGGTCTCCTCGCTGTGGTCTTTGACCACGGGGTTGATCATCGTCCGACGGAAGCCCTGCAGGTAGTCGTAGGTCTCGGCCACCACATCTCCGTCCACGATGAGCACGCGCAGCGATTCCCCGACTTGGGGTGCGGCGAGTCCGCATCCGTCGGCTTTGGCCAGCGTGTCCCACATATCCTGAATGAGCGTCTTCAGTTCTTCTTTCTTGCTCAAATCGGCTTCCTCGGCTACTTTTCGCAGGACGCCTTGTCCGTACAAATAAATCGGTCGTATCATAATGCGTTATCGTTTGCTTGTTCGTTCACGCCGCCCGCCGCTTGGGCCTGTGCGTTGCGGCGGTCCAGCCATCCCTGCAGGATGATGGCGGCACTGATTTTATCTACATTGGCCTTGTCCCGGCGGTCGCTGTATTTCATCCCCCCGTCAATCATCGCGCGGTGGGCCAGCACGGAGGTGAAACGTTCGTCTTCCAATTCCACCGGAATATCGGGAAAGGCTTTCTTCAAAAGGGGCAGAAAGGCACGGATGTCCTTCATTGCTTCGCTCTCCTGACCGTTCAAATTTTGGGGCGCGCCGACAATGAACGATTTTATCGTCTCATTTTCTGCCAATTTTTTGAGATATTCTATTAACTTTGCAGGATGGATAGTATCCAACGGAGACGCGAAGATGCCCAAGGGGTCGCTGATGGCCAATCCCGTGCGCTTTCTTCCGTAGTCAATCCCGATAAATCTGTCCATAACAAGGTGCAAAGTTAGTAAATATGTCTGATAAAAAAACAAAGTTGCCCAAGAGCAAACTCCGGATCACCATCAATGAAGATGAGACGCATCGGATTATTTGGCGGAAGACGGTCTCTCGGCGCAAATTGACGATGCTGACCGTGGCCGCCCTGGTGCTGCTGGGGGTGATTTTCTGGTTTTCGGTCGCTTATACCCCGCTTCGTTCGCTGATTCCGGGCTATCCGGATGCACGCTCGCGCAAGGCCGCCATTGAAAATGCGCTTCGCATCGACACCTTGGAACAGGCCATCGCCCGCTGGTATCTCTATACGGAAGATTTGCGCCGGGCCCTGGAAGGAGAGCCTTCTCTGGGCATCGACAGCATCGGCCGTCTGGCCGCCAGGCCGGTGTCGCCCCGTGCCGCTTCCCAGGATTCGTTGCTGCGGGCCGAGGTGACGGAGCAGGAACAGTTCGCCCTGTCTGCCCGCAAGGGCCAGGCCGGCATTGACGGGCAGCATTTCTTCACCCCGGTCAAAGGCGTGTTGTCTTTCCCTTTCGACCGCATCACTCACCCCTATATCGACATTACCGTCCCGGAAGATTCGCCCATCAAGGCCACGCTGGACGGTACGGTGATTTCCAGCAATTTCAGCGAATATGACGGCTACAGCATCATCTTGCAGCACACAGACAACATCATCAGCGTGTATCATCATTGCGACCGGCTGCTGTGCAAGACCGGCGAAAAGGTGTCGGCCGGCAGCGCGATTGCGTTTCTGGGCAAGATGAGCGACCACCTGCATTTTGAATTGTGGTACGACGGCGAGCCTGTCGACCCTGCCATTTATCTGCATTTCTGATGGGCAAGAGGAGAATCGCGCTATTGGGCTCTACCGGGTCCATCGGCACCCAGACGCTGGATGTGGTGCGTCAGCATCCCGATTTGTTTGAAGTGGCGCTGCTGGTGGCCAACAATTCTTCCGCACGGCTCGTCGAGCAGGCGAAGGAGTTCCGTCCCGCCGCCGTCGTCATCGGCAATCCGGAGAAATTCCGGGAGGTGTCGGAGGCGTTGCAGGGGACATCCATCGCCGTTTTGTCCGGAATGGAAGCCGTCTGCGAGCGGGTCTGTGCCCCCGATGTGGATGTCGTGCTGGCGGCGATGGTGGGCTTCAGCGGCTTGCGGCCTACGCTCGCGGCCATCGCGGCGGGCAAGACCATCGCGTTGGCCAACAAAGAAACCCTGGTGGCGGCCGGCTCCATCGTGATGAAGGCGGCCCGGGAGCATCAGGTCCCCATTCTGCCCGTGGATTCCGAACATTCCGCCATTTTCCAATGCCTGCAGGGAGCGGGGAACAACCGCCTGTGCAAGATTCACCTGACGGCCTCGGGCGGTCCTTTCCGCACCTGGCCCCGGGAGCGCATCGCCGCCGCTGTGGCTGCGGACGCCCTCAAGCATCCCAACTGGGATATGGGCGCCAAGATTACCATCGACTCCGCTACGATGATGAACAAGGGCTTGGAGGTCATCGAAGCGACCTGGCTCTTTGATGTGGCGCCGGCGGATATCAAGGTTGTCGTGCACCCCCAGTCCATTATCCACTCGATGGTGGAATTTGCGGACGGCGCCGTACTGGCGCAGATGGGACATCCCGATATGCGCCAGCCCATTCAATATGCACTGGGCTATCCCGACCGCCTGACGCTGAACAACAAGAAACTGGACTTTGCGGCGCTCGGGACGATGACCTTCGAAGAGCCGGACTTGACCCGTTTCCCTTGCCTGGGACTAGCCTTCGAGGCGATTTCGAAGGGCGGCAATATGCCCTGCATCCTCAATGCCGCCAACGAAGAGGCCGTCGCCGCCTATCTGCGCTCCGCCATCGGTTTTTACGACATTCCCGACCTGATTGCGGACTGTATGGAACGCGTGCCCTTCCTGCCGTCCCCGACGGTCGACGATATTTTTGATACCCATACGGCTGCCCGTCAGACAGCCGCCCAAATTCTTTGCCGCTAATGGTTGTATTGCTCAAAACCCTCCAGGTCATCCTGGCCCTTTCCATCCTGATTATCGTTCACGAGTTCGGGCACTTTTTCTTTGCCCGTCTGTTCGGCATCCGCGTCGATAAGTTCTACCTCTTCTTCGATGTCGGCGGCAAAGCGCTGTTCTCGACCAAGAAGAGTCGGCTGGTGGCCCGCTTTTTCCCGAAACTGGCTGCTTCCGAGACCGATTATGGTATCGGCTGGCTCCCGCTGGGCGGTTATTGCAA
>CADAFY010000120.1:4747-6799 GCA_902787255.1 uncultured Bacteroidia bacterium | reverse complement strand
TCTTCAACCCTGACGGAACGATGACCAAGTCCGGCGCTTACGCCATCGGCGGTCTGGTGAGCGGCGACAACTATATAGACCGACTCATTAAGAATTTCAAGACGACCACCGCGCTCAAAGCCCAGTTCTTTGACCAGACCTTCCGCATCAATGCAGACTTCTCCTTCTCGTCCCGCGACAAGAACGAGACCACCAAGCATACGGTCATCAGTTACAGCGACGCGCCCGGCGCGGTTTCCTACATCGGTACCCCGTTCAACGGAGATTGGATGTCGGAATACAATTCCACCCACCATTATTTGGCGACCAATGTCTATGCCGAGTATGAGAATACCTTTGCTGACAAACACTATCTGAAAGGCCTGGTCGGTTTCAACTATGAGAGCCGCAAGGACAAAACGACTAAATTCACCCGTTTTGGCCTGCTGACGCCCGATGTGACCAACATCAACCTGGCCGTCGGCGACGATATCACCACGGGTTCGAGCGATACCAAATGGAACATCGCCGGTTTCTTCGCCCGTATCAACTACACCTACGACAATCGATACTTGCTCGAACTCAACGGCCGTTACGACGGCTCCTCCAAGTTTCCGGTCAATTCGCAGTGGGGCTTTTTCCCTTCCGCTTCCCTGGCCTGGCGTCCTTCGATGGAGCATTTCTGGCATATCGACCCCAAAATTATCACCAATCTCAAGTTCCGCGTCTCCTATGGCGAATTGGGAAATGGTAATGTTTCCGCCTATTCCTTCCTGGAGAAGTTCTCCTTCGGCAACCTCGGCGGCAATATTCTGGACGGCGAGAACAAGATTCGCTACACCTCCATCCCTACGCAGATTCCCGATAACCTGACCTGGGAGACGGCGCAGACCCTGGATGCCGGTATGGACCTCTCCCTGTGGAACGGAAAAATCAATTTCACGGGTGACTACTATGTCCGCCGGAGTTACAATATGTTCACGGTTGGCCCGATGCTTCCCGATACCTACGGCGCCGGCGCTCCGAAAGGCAACTATGCCGATATGAGCACCTATGGCTTTGAACTTTCCCTGAGTTACAATGACTCCTGGATGGTGGGCGGCGCTCCGCTGAACTTCGGCGTCAAGGCAACGTTGGCAGACAGCCGTTCCTTCATCGACAAGTATAACAATCCCACGGGAGACTTGAGCGACTATTATGTCGGGCAGGAAGTGGGCGAAATCTGGGGCTATGTCTGCAACGGTCTTTTCCAGAACCAAAGCCAGATTGACGACTACTATGGCCCCGGCGATCCTTATGTCAACCGTAAGTTTGCCTATTCCGACGGGTATGTAGTGTCGCCCGGCGATATGATTGTGGAAGACCTCAACGGCAACAAAATTATCGATAGCGGCGCGGGTACGGTGACGGATCCCGGCGACCGCACCATCATTGGGAATTCCTCTTCCCGTTTCCGCTATTCCTTCACCGTTAACCTCGAGTGGTACGGCGTATATGCCTCCGCCTTCTTCCAGGGCGTGGGCAAGCGGGACTGGTATCCCAGCGAGGAGTCTCCTTTCTGGGGACAGTACAACCGCCCGTACAACCAGGCCCTTACCTGGATGATTGGCAACTACTGGACCAAAGATAATCCGACGGCCTACCTGCCGAAGTACACAGGGTATTACCATCCCTTCTTCTACGGCATTGCCAATTCCCGCTATCTGCAAGATGCTTCCTACATTCGTTTGCAGAACTTGCAGGTGGGCTGGAACTTGCCCAAAAAGTGGCTGGAGAAGATTCGCCTGAGTGCTGTCAGCATCTATTTCTCAGGCGAGAATTTGTGGACCTGGTCACCGATGTACAAGCGGACGAAGGACTTTGATGTCATGACCGTGACGCAAAAGTCCGATAACGACATCAACACGGACAACTGGGGTGACGGTTTTAACTATCCGACGATGCGTACTTACAGCATCGGTATTACGATTACTTATTGATAGGAGGAGATGAAGATGAAAATGTTGAAAACAATCCTTTGCGCCTGGGCGCTGTGCCTGACCGCAATCTCCTGTTCCTTGTATGAAAAACCCG